>JBDIAV010000006.1:0-81043 GCA_039812645.1 Actinomycetaceae bacterium | reverse complement strand
CAGCAGATTCCAGAGAAGGCTCCTGCGAATCAGTTGGGGAAGCTGGAATCTCTTCAATCAGGAGGTTATCAAATTCGATAGGCGATACCTCACCATCACGCGGCGAGGACACACTGACACCCACAGCTCCAGCCTCAGTAAGATGATCGCTCTCTGTATCCTGAGCAAATGCCATCCACGACTCAGGCGCTTCAGTGCCAACGGTCCAGGCCTTGGCACCAAGCTCAACAGTGTCTGTTCCCACCACCGAGAATTCCACAGACACCGGTTCCCCGGCCTTCACTTGTGGACCGGGGACAGTCACAAAAGTTGTCTCCAAGAAATTACGGTCACCATCGGCAGACTCACCATTATCGTCCGTCGACTCCGCATCATCGCCACCCGACTCATTCGCATCATCGACCGACTTCTGCTTACGCTCCAGCACAAGCTCAGACGTACCATCAGAATCCACAATCAGCACGACGGCATAGGAGTTCTCAGCATCTCCACGGGCAAAACTACTCACGTATGCCTCGCTCCCCTCGACAGGGAGGTGAGGAAGAGCCACGTCCACATGACTAAGAACATCGCGCGTGACGACAGAATCAAGGGTCATGGAAGCAGTCTGTCCAGGTGCAGGGCTCACCAGGGTTGCCGTTCCGTCCTTAACCGCACCCGCCTTCTCTGGTGAAGCGGTGTAAGAACCACCCGTATCGGCGCTTCCCCAACCTTCGGTAACGGTTCGATTCATTGTGTCAGCAGCAAGTGGAATATCATCCGCCACGGTAACGGAGGTGCGCGGAGCTTCCTCGGCCATTGCAGAAGAAGGGACGATGAGCGTCGGAAGCACGATAGAAGCTGCGATCACACTAGTGACAGCTCTGCGCAACCTAATCATTGTTGTCGGATACATAACTCTTCCAAGAGACTTCAAGGTTCTTCTTTGAGAACCGATATCTAGTTCTGCTTCGCAAAATGCGGATGCACTTCAGCGATGTCGACGTAACCCAGGCACTCGCATCTCGGCGAGGACAATGTGAAGTTCCAGAGCCCCGTAGACCTAAATGTAAGATTTGACCATTAATTGTCCTAAGTAATGCAAAGCTCTATTTCGCATGAAATGTTGCGAACCAAGCACCCCTCTTACAACCATGGGAATCTCACCTAACACAAGCGTAAACCATGTAAGTACATTATTTGTACTGACTAATTAGTTCAGGGATGTGAGAATGCTTTTCTCGATACCAAAAACCCACGTCTACCACGGAGAACTCTCCGTTATCTCATTGATAACTATTGACATATCATGTTCATCATTTGAGACGTTCGTGGGTTGCGGGCCGCTTACACGTCTCCAATACCGGGACAACTCCGGTACCACACCGTCTCCTAGACTTCCGGCAGGTGATTCACCACATGCTTGTTCGGGTTCACCTGTGCGAAGAGTCTCGAAGCTACCTCGACGCCTCATCGTGCATGGCCCGTAGGCTAGAACCATGACTGACGATCAGTACTCCTCTTCCCGCAACGATCGCGGAGGATCCTTCAATGATCACGGAGGGCCCCGCAGCAGCAAGTTTGACCGTGGTGGACGGGACAACCACGATGGCACGTACCACGGAGGTAACCGTGGCCGGAGCGGCCGCACCCGCGATCAGGCTTACGCGAACCAGCCCGCTCGCCGCCGCGAGGGCCTTGATGACGAACTCATCAGCTCTCTTCATCGCCTTGATGGCCGCAACTATGGCTCGTACAAGTCGCTTATCGGCGATTGGGACTTTGGCGCCTTCTCGCTTGCAATCGACAGGGTCCAAGCCGATCCGTATGCGCCGCCGTCGTCACTGAGAGCAACTGCCCAGCCAGAGAAGGTCGGACTTCCCGTCGAACTCATCGCAACAACAGACCAGCGCGTCGCCGTAGCCGACTTCCTCAATCGCGCCTTCGACCGCAACATCGGCCGTTTCGCGCGTCCCTCGACGATCCAAATTGCCCGCCCCGGCCAGGAGATCCTGCGCCGCTCCGCATGTATAGTCACTGAAGAAAGTATCGAGCTCCGCTTCCAGGTGCACATGCCAGCTCGGGGACGCACCATCATGGGGCATACCGCCGCCGAGATCTTTGATCGCGACCTCCCGGACACTGTCATGGAGACACTCGACTTTGCCCACGACGATGCCGCCCCATACCTTCAGCAGCTTCGTGAGCATGTAGCCGTCTACGAAGATTATTGCGCACTCCAGCGGATTCTCACTGAACGCGGTTGGCTTGCTTTCGTCGCCGATGGTGCCGTTCTCCCCCGCCGCTCAGGCATCTCACAGCTCCCACTAAGCGAGGCTGTCCCGTTTACCGCTCCTGAAGACCTCCGTCACACAGTCACGCTTCCACACGCTGGAACCGTGACAGGTATGGCCATTGAACCTGGCATCACAGTCATCGTTGGCGGCGGCTACCACGGTAAGTCCACTCTTCTTGGAGCCCTCCAGCGTGGTGTCTACGCGCATATCCCCAGCGATGGGCGCGAACTAGTGGCCACCACGCCAAGCGCTATGAAGATCCGCGCAGCTGATGGTCGCGCCGTCACCGGAGTGGATGTTTCACCCTTCATCAACCATCTGCCCGGTGGCACCAGCACCACAAACTTCTCTACCGAAAACGCCTCCGGCTCTACCTCGCAGGCCGCCGCTATCATTGAGGCAGCAGAACTCGGCGCCAATCTTCTACTCATTGATGAAGATACTTCCGCCACCAATCTCCTCATCCGTGACGCCCGCATGCGCGAACTCGTCCACGCGGAGAAAGAACCTATCACGCCACTCGTGGATCGTATCGGTGCTCTCGCCCGCTCTCGCGGCATCTCCACCATCATTGTCATGGGTGGCTCCGGCGACTATCTCGATATTGCCGACCGGGTCCTCATGCTTGACACCTACCGCTGTCTGGATGTCACGGCGAAGGCGCGCGCCGTCGTCGCTAATAATCCACGCGAGCGTAGCGACGAAACCGATTTTCCCACGACTGCGCCACGTGTTCCGTTAGGTTCCGCCCGCCGCACCGATCGCCCCAAGACCAAGGCGATGGGTATGGACAAGATCCAGCTCGACAAACAACAGGTCGATATCTCGGATGTCGAGCAGATCGTCGAGCCGGGCCAAACAGAGGCAATCGCTTGGGGGCTGCGAGGAATTCTCGAGAAGTTAAGCGACGGCGAAGCGTCGGTTGCCACGCTCACCGCGCAAGTTGCCGAACTTATCGTCACGGAGGGACTCGATGCACTGACGAAGTTTGGCGCGCGCCAGTGGCCCGCCCATGTCGCCGAGCCCCGTGCCATCGATCTGGGCGCAGCGCTTAACCGCTTCCGCGCACTTCGCATTTTCGAGGACACAGCGAAGACGGCTGAAGATACAGAACCCAATGCCGGGACCGTAGTGGACGCCGTCGTCGGTGAAGAAACTGGCAGCGCTGACACCCTCTTAGAGCCGCAGGACTAATCTCGCCAGTAAAACTAACGGCAGGGCCCAAGATGAGTTACCCCATCTTGGGCCCTGCCTCGTGACTGCGTGCGACCGTCACCCCACACAGTGCGGTCGCACGCCTCGGCTCGTGCAAGCCGGTTTCATCGTCAGTCTCTCAAGATAGTGCACCGTATATGGGCAGTACCGGCCATAATCCAGGACAAAACAGCGATATCCAGTGCACTATTCGCGATTCACTTGTGTTGCGTCGAAGAGTCAGCCGGTAACGCCAACGATCTCGTTCATTTCCTTACCAACCTCGACGGACTTCCAGACCTTGCCGCCTTCGTAGTCGACGATGTGGATGGTCTTGGTAGCAGGATCGGTCACGTAGGCCATTCCGGCCAATTCGATGACTGCCGGACGGGGAGCCTGCCAATCGTCCGGGACCTCCCAAGCCTCAACCACCTGAATCGAGCGCAGCTCGTCGCCGGTCGCAGGATCCAAGACCCGCAGCAGACCATCGGTTCCGAGCACAAGAATCTCTCCCCCTGCACCGCGGCTGATGCCCTTGCCACCATACTTGGCGCCGGAACCACCAAACGGATCAATCGGCTCAAGCTTGTCGTTCGCAGTGTCAATGAGGGCGATCTTCTCAAGTGCCGCCCCCTGATCAGGATCTATCTTGTAGTCTCCCACAGCGACATCGTTACCATCAGCCGCAAAGACACTGCCGATCCGACCATACGAATCCGGCGAGGCAATCTTGTGAGCCTGATCGCCGTGGAAGACCAGCGCACCATTCTCGCAGCCAAGTACGACGCTCTCCTCACCAGAAGTGCTTTCGAATGCAGCCTCACCGTGGACGGCCGGACACTCATCGTTCACGGCAATTTCCTTGCCGTCAGCGTCAAGAATCATGGCTCCGGTGCGGGTGTTCTCGTCACCTCGGGTCACGAGAAGTTCGCCGGCAGAATTCGCGACGGCCACGCCGTGATGCGCCTTGTCAGCGGTGTACTCACGAACCGCGTGGACGTGACCATGTTCGACAGCCTCGGACCAATCGGAGGCTTCCACAACCACTGTCTTACCGGTGCCGTCATCGAAGAACGCAACCAGTCCATCATGAACGACGACGTGCCCCGGCGTATCCGCCTCGACGAGCACGTCCGAGAGAGTCGGCTCACTCGTGTAGTAATGGGAATGATCTCCGTGCGCTTGGCTCCACGTGCCCGCATCGAGCAGAGCCCAGCCCCCGGTTGTCGTCACCGCGACATGACGGCCATCTCCGGCAGAGTTGACGCGATTGAAGCCGTCGAGCTTAAACTCACCCTCGGTCTCCAACGTGTTGGCATCCAGAACGGCAATACCGCCGTCATATGTAATGGCGAGACGCGGGGTCTGTGCGGCAGCCTCAGTTCCCGCACTTGTCCCCTCGTCGGTGTGCTCACCTTCGTGATCGTGGCCGTCATCGTGCTGCTCAGCGGCGGTGGTGGAATCCGCTGCCGGCTTGTCCGCCCCATTGCCACACGCTGCAAGAGTCAGGAGTGCGGCGGCGCTCAGCGCAACAAGACGGTGAGCCGGTCGAATGCTTCGGTTCATGGGGAACCTTGTGCCTTTCATTTTGTGTTATTTAGGATCGCCTGCGGAGTTAGGGTCTGGGTGGGATACCTTTCTCCATCATCTGTCCGACAGACTAACTTTTATTGATAACGATTATCAAACCGAAATGAAATTCGTTCGCATTTTGGGATGAGTGGGACGACGACGAAGCAACTCACCTGCAGGGTCAGCCCAAGTGCGCCACCCACCACCCACGGCCCATCGCGGGCCACATCCGCAGCGACCCGTCGACACAACGGGGTGTCAGCAACACACACAATGTGAGGCGCGTCGGCGGACTTGAAAAACTCGACCCAAATCCTGTACAAATGTACAAGTATTAGAAGTTGTACAAAAGTACAGGAGAATACGCGATGGTTTCAGAGCAGGATGTCACCACTCCTCCCAAAGGTCGCCGAGATCCTCAGGCACGCAAAAGCGCCATTATCAGCGCCGCAGCTGACCTGCTGATGGAGAATGGACCCGCGGGACTCACACATCGCGCCATTGCTAAGCGCGCTGGCGTCTCACTGGGATCCACCACCCAGTACTTCTCGTCACTTGACGAACTTCGGGAAACAGCGCTGAACCACATCGCGCAGGAAATCGACGCCGAACTTGACGAGATCGCCCCACTGTTCGTTGATGTCGATTCCGCCTCTACACGGGCTGCATCCATCATGGTCGAGTTCCTCAACGACCCTCGACAGGTTCAGCGAGAAATCGCACTCATCAATGCGGGAACAACCAACCCCTCCATGCGCGATCTAGCCGGACTCTGGTTCGACAGGCTTGTCGAACTTCTCGCTGAGCACATCGGTCAAGAGCGAGCCACTGCCATTGCTGTCTACCTCGACGGCCTCACCATCCATGCCGCGCTCCATCGCGCTCCTATCGACGAAGCACAGGTCGCCAACACAATTCGCTACCTTGCCACCATGCCAATTACTGGAGAAACACCATGAGTACGCAAACAATAAACCGACCCGGATCGCCACAACGCGACACTGTCGGCCTTCATCAGGAACTCAGCAAACGCCGCCGCTGGGCCAGCCTCGCAGTGCTGACCGCAAGCCTCTTGGTCATCACTATGGACATGACGATTCTCAATATCGCTATTCCCGAAATGTCCAAGGAGCTGCGACCCAGCTCCGACCAGTTGCTCTGGATCGTAGATATTTATTCACTGATCCTCGCTGGCCTTCTCGTTCCCTTCGCTGCCATTGCGGACCGTTGGGGACGCAAGCGTATGCTGCTTCTCGGTTACACCATCTTTGCTGGAACGTCCCTGCTGGTGTTTTTCTCCGAGACTGCGGGAGCAGTCATTGGGTTGCGTGCCCTCCTCGGGGTGGGCGGAGCCATGATCATGCCCACTACGCTCTCGCTCATCCGTGTAATTTTCACAAATGCCCGCGAGCGCGCCACGGCGCTCGCTATCTGGGCTGCGGTCTCCGGACTTGGCGCCGCCATCGGCCCACTCGTGGGAGGATTCCTTCTGGAATACTTCTCATGGCACTCCGCCTTCCTCGTCAATGTACCCCTTATGGCCGTTGCTCTTATTGCTGGCGCACTCCTCCTCCCCGAATCACGTATCCCAAGCACGACGCGCCTAGACTTTTTCGCCGCGCTGCTGTCACTCACCGGCATGACCGCACTCATCTGGTCAATTAAGCAGTTCGGCAAGGAGTCGAGCCTGCTCGTTCCCGAGGCACTCATCGTCCTTGGAGTTGCGATGGTTTTGCTCGTCTGGTTCGCCACGCGATGCCTGCGCAGCGAATCTCCACTACTTGAGCTCAGTCTCTTCCGTTCCCGCCCCTTTACCGCTGGTATTCTCGCCGCGATGGGAACCACCTTCGCGATGGGTGCAGGCATGCTTTTACTTGGCCAGTGGCTGCAACTTGTCAGCAATAACTCCCCGATTGAAGCCGGGGTCAAGATGCTTCCGGTGGCCCTCGCGGGCGCCATCGCCTCTCTGGCAGCTCCATCATTAGCCCGCCTCACCTCATCGCGAGCGGTTCTTGCCAGCGGTGTGGGTGTGGCAGGCATCGGACTCATCCTCATTGGCCTCCAGCCCGGCGACCTCAGCGTGTCCATGGTACTGGCAGCACTCACACTCGTGGGCTTTGGTACCGGTTCACTCGCCCTCGGCTCGGCAATGATTATGTTTGGCACTCCGGAATCCACAGCGGGAAGTGCCGCAGCTCTTGAAGAATCCTCGTACGAAATTGGTTCGGTCCTTGGCATTGCCATTCTTGGCTCAATTGCCGCGTTGCTGTTCCGCGCCGAGTTCGAGGCCGGGCAATTACTTGGTCAGCTTGATACAGCAACATCCGCCGCGGCCGAGGAGTCCATCGGATCAGCCATCGCCATTGCGAACGAACTGAATATGCCTGCTCTCGCCCAAGAAGCGAGCATCGCTTTCACCCACTCACTCCAGACCACAGGATTGATTGGTGGAGTCATCATGCTGGCTGTCGCGGCGGGCGTCTTCTTCCTGACACCCAAGGGAACGGACGTCTCGGCCGCCCAGCACTGACGGCAAGACAACAACCAAAAGATAACCTGCAAGGCAGCGAACTGAACCACTCGTGCGCGAGATCGGCGTTATAGCCGTTGATCTCGCACACGAGTGGTTCACTAGGTGAGTCATGTTTCACCGGGTGATTCACAGCGCTGAACCAGGGCCTTACCGCATGTTCAATCAAGTGCCCTATACCCAAGCGCTACACGTCACTAGGCATGCCCCTACACTTCGCGGTTGGCGGCCTTAACAATCGCGGCACCCAAATCAGCGTACTGATCGCCGTTGAGGCCCGGCCAGCCGTGAACCGTCTCGCGCCAGACATCCGGTACAGCGCTCGCGCCGTATGCCGCACCCAGCAGGGCACCGGCAATGGCAGCGATGGTGTCGGTGTCCGCACCCAGCCTCACAGCATTCTTGATGCCTGTCACCAGCGCCTCTTCGCCCTCCAGTGCCCGCACCGAGAACACCGCGTTCCAGGAACACTGCAACGCTCCCACAGTAAAGCCATTCTGATGCGGATTCAGCTTGCCAGCTTCGGCGTCGTCAATCACCTTGTCCCAGTAGTCACGCGACTCCGGCCGCAGCAAATCAAGGCCTGGACGAATCGCGGTACGCCCGGTCAACACCGCATTACGGATCGCCTCAGACCATAGGATCACCGACTCATCAACGAGCGGATCATGGTGAGTGAGCCGTGCAATCGAGACCGCTGCCTGCGCCGTCGCATTCGGTGAATCAAGGAACGTCAGACCCACTGGAGCTGTGCGCATAAGCGCACCGTTGCCCGCGGCGCGATCGGTCCCGGCAGAGAACTTCTTGGCGGCATCCTTCAGCCTACGGGCTGCGCCCCCACGATCACCCTCACCCATATTGAGAACCCAGCGCGTCTGGGTTCCCACGTCCGACGCTCCTTCGCGCAACCACTGAAGGAAATTATCGGCAATCACATCAATCGTGCTCTCCTTGAGAGGCGAGGCACCGCTAGCGAGTGCTTGCGCAATGCACGCCGCCATTTGAGTGTCATCCGACCACTCACCCGGAGCATAAGGCCCCAAACCGCCACCGATCATTTCAGGTTCCTGTGGAGGCTTGGCAAACTCATAAGGAACACCCAGAGCATCACCGCACGCAGCAGCAAGTAGTGCGCCGCGCGCCCGGTCAATGATCTCGGGGGTCACCTGCACGGTCTGGCGTACTCCGATTCCTCCCGTTGGTTGTGCTGTCATCTCGAACTCCTCCAACCTGGTCCCAATCTCGGGACCGCCAACCCGACGACCGGGCTGCCCGCCCCGCAAGCCTGGGGCCAGCCAAAATCCACTTGGAGGAATTCTATCGTGAGCGGACTCACATGGGGGTTTGATCTGCCGGAAGTTTTCGCGCCATTGGCAAAAACTAGCCCTCTCGGTACATGACTCCCATCCCACCCTCGGGGTAATGCCACTTCAGCGCTCCGGGCGCGGCAACTGCCAGACATGTTCCGCATTCCAGGCAGCCCGCATATTCCACCGCGATGGTTCCGTCCGGATTCTCGCTGTAGACATGGGCCGGGCACACCTTCACCAGCAGTTTGCCCGTCCCGGTGACCTTGGCGATCTCCTGATTAATCTCAATATGGGGATTGCCATCATCGGTCTCGAAGAGATTTTTGGCAAGGCGTTTCTCTACGCTTCCGTACACGAAATCACTCACGACGCGTTCACCTCACACATCCATCCAGAACACTGCACCAACCACCAGTTCTGTTCTCATCCGAGATCTGACGTCCGGAGCCAAGCACCTGTATCCCCATCACATCGACCTCACTGCTTGGACCCCGAGCGACGCCACCCTGCGCAATTTCCAGCCGGAACACTTGAAGGCCCCCCAGGCCGTCTTCACGAGTGATTTCCGCGGGCTGAGGTCAAGATTGTAGATATCGTGAAGAACGTCGGCCACCAGTTCACCCACTGCCCCATACATTTCCTTGTTTTCGAGGAAATCGGGAGCCTTGGCGTACGTGGTCATATCCTGCCCCACATACGATGCCTCATATTCCACTACGTAGCGTTCCAGCGAGGCCCGCGAGTAGTCCCCCGCGTCAAGCGCCGCACCAATGGCCACCGCTGCCGCCTGTGCCGAACCAGCTGCCAGATCCATACCGCGCAGCGTAAATCCAGAGTTCAGCGTAAATCCGGCGGCGTCACCGATCACCACTAGTCCAGGACGCACCAGATCGTGCTGCATCTTCTTGCCACCCTCGGCCACCATATGGCAACCGTATTCGAGTAGCTCTCCACCCTCGATGAACGGCGCAATCGCTGGATGGGAGAGGAAATGATCATGCAGCTCCGAGGAGGACTTCCCAGAAGCAGCCAAATCGTCCAGCCGCACGACGATTCCGATGGAGACAGAATCCCTATTCGAGTACAGAAAACCGCCACCGGCGACACCCTGCGTGCAGTCGCCAACCACCGCATACGCCGCGCCCTCATCACCGGTGAGATGGAAGCGATCCCGCACCTTCTCCTCGGACAGCTTGATAACGGACTTCACGCCAACCGCGAGGTTTTTCATCGGCTCTTTGGCACGAATGCCCGCATCCTGCGAGATAAACGAGTTGATACCGTCAGCAGCGACGACGACCTTTGCCGTCAGCTCATCCTCGCCCGCCCTGATGCCCACGATCTGGTTACCTTCGCGTACGAGACCCTCGACCTTAATCCCCGGCATGACGGTAACGCCTGCCTCTTCGCATTGCTCGGCCAACCACAGATCGAGTTTGGCCCGCAAAACTGTCACAGCGTTGACGGGTTCAGCCAGCCGCGCATCCCAATAGTCCACATTCACGAAGGACGTGGGATTAAGGAAGCTCAGACAATTGCGGGTGATGTGCCGCTCGATGGGCGCGTTCTCCACGAATCCGGGGAAAATCTCCTCCATGATTCGGCAGTAGAAGACGCCACCGGAAAGATTTTTCGACCCCGGTTCGGCGCCGCGCTCGCACAGCAACACCTCGCGGCCTTGCTGAGCGAGCAGATAGGCGCACACCGCACCGGCCACTCCGCCACCTACCACGATGACGTCGAAGTCGTATTCCGTCCGGGCGCTCATCGGCGCACTCTCCGTCCCGCTTGTTGACATGCCTTACTTCAACAGCTCAGTCAGTTGCGGCAGAACCGTGTACAGATCTCCGACGACGGCGTAATCGGCCTGCTCGAAGATCGGAGCCTCTTCGTCGTCGTTAATCGCCACGATCACCTCAGAGCGATTGATACCCGCACTGTGGTGGATCTGACCGGAAATACCAGCGGCCACGTACAGTTCGGGGGTGACGACCTTGCCGGACATACCCAAGTAGCGGTCTCGCGGCATCCAGTTCGAGCCTTCGGCAAGCGGACGCGAGCAGGCAACCTCGGCGCCAAGCGTCTCGGCGAGTTCCTCGGCCAGCACAAGATCCTCTTTCGTCTTGAATCCTAGGCCAGCACCGACGATGCGCTTCGCCGCGGTGAGATCAACCGAGTCAAGTTCTTCGCGAGTCACCTCAGTGACCTTGGCATTGTGCCAGCCACCCACAACGTTCTCGGCCGTGACGGGGTCAGTTGATGCGCACGAGCCGCCGTCGGCAATCACAACCACGGCAGAATCAAACGTCACCGTCTCCAGCGACAGGCCGCCGTAACGCGACACCTGAGCCGAACCGGGAGCAAGGCTCTCCACACCCGCGAGTACGGGGGCACCGAGCTTCGCCGCCACGGCACCAGCAAGCACGCGGCCCGCAGCGGTATTCGGAGCAAGCACCACGTCGCCCGGCTGGGCTTCCACTGCGTCAGCAAAAGCCGGGGCTAGTGCCTCAACCGGCGCGTCCTCGGCCTGCGCAGCTGCGATCACGCGATCCACTCCACCGATCTCTACATCGCCGGCCACCACAGCGGTAACAGTTCCACCAAGCTGGCGGGCGGTCTCGATGAGAGCTGCAACCTGATCATCGGCTGCAATAATCCAATGTGCCATTGTTCGTCCCTCTTTCCTTAGAGAACGCCGTCGCTACGCAGCGCAGCCACCAGCTGGGCTGCAGCATCCACGCCGGTAAAGACCTGATTCTTACGGATCGCCGCCTCGGGCTTCGCGTGCCCGGCCACCGCAACAGCGGCTTCAACGAGCTCCAACTCATCCGCTGACACCACGGCGACAGGCTTCTTTCCCGCAGCCAGCAGTTCCTTCATCGAGGGGAGCTTGGGCACCACGGCATCCGGAGTAGTAGCCACGACGACCGGTCCCGATACGTCAACGGTACGGGTGCCTCCGTCAATCATCTGCGTCATCGTGTATCCCTCGGTGGTCTTCGTGACGTCCGTGACCTGCTGGAAGCAGGGCCAGCCAAGGAATCCTGCGATGAGAGCGGAGGTCATGCGGGTGCCGTCATCGATCGAGGCATCGCCGGTGATAACCAGGTCCGCGCCCTCAACACTGCACACGAGGCTCGCGAGCGCGGATGCCGTCTTCGTGACATTCCAGGCTTCGGTGGCATCATCGGCAATGACGATACCGCGGTCAAAGCCCTTGGACATTGCGCTCTTCTTCGCCATCGACGTGGCGACAACAGCCCCGCCCACGCTGATACCCACAACCTCCGTGCCGCTAGCATCAGCCACATTGCGGCCAAGCTGGATGGCCACCGGATCGTATTCACTCACGGTTGGCTTGGTGCGAGACCAGTCCACTAGACCGTCGGCGCCGACGGTGGCATCCTGCGGATTTGCCGCGTACTTGTACGCAACTACTACAGCCATGAAAATTCTCCCTTTTCATTGCATTTTCTACCAGAACGATCCTATCGGCTTCCGGCGGCCACATGGGCGGAGGTCGGGAATAGCACGTTCGGCAGCAGCGAAAACATCTCGTGGCGCTATGGTGGCCACTGTTGCCATAGCGCAACAGTGGCCACCATAGCGCCATCATTTATCTCCATTACCCCGCAAGACTCCAATACCCCACGGGACCCACGTCCGCTACCCATGCGGGGCCTACTTCCCAGGGCCGAAGTGTACGAGACAGAGTGACGGCGTCGTCGGTCTAATAGCCGGGCCAGCGTTGCAGCTGGCCGTAGGAAAATTCGCGAATTCTCTCCAGCACGGTGACGCTCTCAGGTAGCCACGTGGTGCAGACCGGGAAGACGTGACCGAGCGAGTGGCCGGGGGCCGGTGCCCAGTCGTCGAGGATGAAGGGTTTGCCCGCGCGGGACAGTTGCGTGGCGAAAGCAAGGGTTTCGGCTTCAATGAAGTCGTCGGAGCTGGTGCAGAGGTAAAGGGGTGGGAACGTCAGTTCACGAACCATCTCCTCCATAATCCGGTACTTCCCAGGCAAGGCGCGGAAGGTCTCATCAAAGAAGCTGCCGGACACCATATTGATGAAGGAGGCTACGGACTCGCCGGACTCTTCCATCAGCGGCGCAACATCGAACAACCCTGACACAAGCGCTGCACCTTTGAAGGGAAGCCCGTTGGGAGCAAGGTCAAGCGCCTCCGCAAAACCGGGATTGAGCGTCAAAGCGAGAGTGTAGAAACTCAGGGTGCCGCCAGCAGAATCTCCGGTGAGGAAGATGTTCTCGGTGCTCACCGGGTACTCCGGCAAGTGCTCACGAATCCAGGTGAGGGCCGCATTGACAGCCGTGAGCTGCTCGACAAAACTCGCTGCGGGCATCAACGGGTAGTTGAGGGAAAAGACGGCGAAACCCTGTTCAGCCAGCCGTAGGCAGAAATTACGGTTGAGTTCCTTCCAACCGTAAGTGAAGCCTCCGCCGTGGATGTCGATGTAGACGGGCGTTGTGTGGCCGGCCCGCAGTACAGCATCGTGAGGAAGGTAGAGATCGAGAAGATGCTCGCGTTTGCCATCGGGCAGGTAAGGAATATCGAGATGGGACTCCACAGACTCAGACTCCGCCCAATGCGCGGTCCGAGCGAAATCCCCCATCGCAAAACCGAGCCGGACCTGCTGGAATACCGCGCGTATCTGGTCATTCTGGCCGTCGAGATCCTCCTCCAGTGGGGTCCACGTCCGGATGAAGTTCAGATCGTCGTCACTCAACCCGTGCTGGCTCATACGTCTCTCCTTCTCGAGATTCTCTCCAGAATTGTAGACCCTGCTCGGCTGTCATTGTTGATGACCTACCAGGTCAGCCCACTATTCGGCTGGCTCACGCAGCGTTCTTCGCACTCCCCGATTCGTCCACAGCACTCGGTTTCGCGAGCAACCAGAGGGTGAAGAGAAGGGCGACGACGAGGAGCCCCACCCCCGTCCACAGGTTCAGGTTGATGCCCGCTCCTTTGGCGAGGTCCTCTGGGGTGGCGAAGAAGGCACCATACACCGCAAGCATGGTGCCAAAGGTGGCGAACATAGCCGCGATCCATGTACGCAAGTCGAGCGCTAGTTCGGTAGAGCTAGGCACACGCCATCCACGGTGCTTGCGATTTGTTTCCTGATTCATTGTCTCCCTCATTTCAGATTCCCTCACGTCATTCACTTCCTGCGTATCAGCCACGATCAGCAAATTAGCCCACCACGATGTTGAGAATGACCATGACGGTGAGAACAGCAATACCAAGCGGCCAGGGGTTGTCCCACCACTTAACGGGCTCGCCTGCCGCAACACGCTCGCGCTCAGCCTTGATCGCCACCGCGTGTAGGTCCGGTGCTGGCTGCGCACCCTTAATCGGCATTTTGGTGCGGCCCCACACCAGTCCATCGAGTTCTTCCACCGGCTTGGGAGCCGTCCGTAACGTCACCAGAACAGAAACGACGATGTCGAACACAAAAGCCATACCGGACCCGGTGAAGGAGGCAGCCTGCTGGGAGTTGAACTCCAGGAATCCGGCCATGTAGCCAATCTGTACACCGGCCGCGCCCACGGCACCAGCGATAAGGCCCCAAAGGCCCGCCCACGGGCTCATCCGCTTCCAGAACATACCCAGAATAAACGTGGCAAACAGCGGCGCCGAGAACACCGACTGCAGCAGCTGTAAGTAGTCCTGGATGTTGTTGAAGGTAGCGGCGATGAACGCCGCACCGATGGCGATGAGCACACCGGCGATCGTCAATTTACGGCCTACGCGCAGGTAGTAGGTGTCCTTTTCGTTGGGCCGCACGTAGGTCTGCCAGAGATCGTAGGTCACCACCGTATTGAAGGCTGAGACATTAGCGGCCATGCCCGCCATAAATGCGGCGATCAGGGCAGCCAATGCCAAGCCCACCAGACCGTTGGGAAGCACCGCGCCGATCAGTGCCGGAAGGGCCTCGTTGTGCGAGAGCTGCCCGGCAGCCAACTCGGGTACTAACACTGCCGCCAACAAACCCGGCGTGATGATGATAAGGGGCAAGAACATCTTGGGAATCGCCGCAATAATAGGCGTGCGACGGGCTGCGGACATGTCCTTGGCGGAGAGCGCTCGCTGTACCTCGGTGAAGTTCGTGGTCCAATACCCAAAGGAATTGACGAAGCCCATTCCCAGCAGAAGAGCGATCCAGTTGCCGTAGGGGTTGGTGGTGTTACTCAGACCGGTTCCTCCCCATACGGATAAACCGTTCTCTCCCAAAACCTGAGTCTCGTTGAGAGTGGCGAGAAGGCCATCGATACCGCCCACGCGAGCCAGACCGCCCACTGTGAGGGGCACGAGGAAGGCCACGATGATGAAGAACTGGAGCACCTCGTTGTACATGGTAGCCGTCAAACCACCCATCGTGGTGTACAGCAGTACAACGCCTGCGGATACGACAATCGATGCCCACAACGGCAATCCGATCAGCACATTGATGAGCAGTGCCAAAGCGAAAAGGTTCACGCCCGCCACCAAAATTGTGGCCACCGAGAAGATGATCGACTGATACAGATGGGTGGGCCGATTGAAACGTAACCGCAGGTATTCGGGCACGGAACGCACTCGCGCGCCGTAGTAGAAAGGCATCATGATGAGGCCAAGGAATACCATGGCGGGCACTGCGCCGATCCAGTAGTAATGAACCGTCGCTAGTCCGTACTGGGATCCGTTGGCAGCCATACCAAGCAGCTCCGTTGCCCCGATATTCGCCGAAAGGAACGCCAGTGCGCAGATCCACGCGGGTAAAGAGCGCCCAGACAGGAAGTAGTCCTCGGAGGTCTGCACCTTGCGCTTAGTGACAACACCAATGGCGATAACGAAGAAGAGATAGACCACTACAAACGAATAGTCAAAAAGCGTCGCATCCAGCCGTAAGTCCATCGATCCTCAATCCTCGTCAACAAATGCTAATGAGCAACATTACTCCATCATCGATATATCGGAGCGATATGACACAGATTTACATCGCTCCATAAAAAGTCCACTACCCCAACCGGATGTAAAAGTCCGTGACCCTACCCGGACGGGGGATCCACCACCGGACACAAAAGCCCACCACCCCAGCTTGGCGCACGATTCGACGGAATCATGACTTGACGACGTCGTCGGCTCCATGGTTAATTAGTGGTGTAACTAACCAAGGAACTAAGGAGGTGTCTCCGGTATGGACTTCACGGACGATCGCCCGATCTATCAGCAGATCGCCGAGGACATTCGCCGCCAGATACTCACGAGCGAATTGAAACCCGGAGACAAGCTCATGTCCACCACCCAGTACGCCACCACGTATCGCATCAATCCGGCCACTGCCAACAAGGCATTTGCCCTCCTCGTCGATGAAGGAACCGTAGAAAAGCGCCGCGGCATTGGCATGTTCGTTACCGCATCAGCACCGGATATCCTTCGCCAGGCGGGCCGGGCTGGCTACGCAAACGACGTACTCATTCCCGCTCTCGACGAGGGACTCGCGCTGGGCCTCGCTCCAGACTCCATCATCGGCATTGCCCGCGAGCACTTCAGCTCTTCACCACTCGAGCACGCCAGCTCGTTAGAGGAAAAGGACCTCTCATGACTCCGCCACTTTCCATTGACTTCCAGGGTGTCGACTTCCACTACGAGCTTCACCGCACGAACGTCATCAGCAACGTTAACCTCCAGATCGCCGCAGGCTCTTTCACCGGACTTCTCGGCCGCAACGGTTCCGGAAAGTCCACCCTAGCTCTCCTCATCGGTGGTCAACTTCACCCTCAGCAGGGACAGATTCTCGTGGGAGGAGCGCCTGTCTTTGAGAATACAGATGCGATGGCGGCTGTCTGCAACTCGGGTGACGCCATGGCAGTGTTCGGTGATGAAAAGATGAAGAAGACTCTCAAGTTATGGCGTGAAACTCGCCCCAACTGGGATGAAGGTTTCGCCCAGTACCTCCTCGACCTGTTCAAGCTCAACCCAAAGAAGCATCCTGACAAGCTATCCCGCGGTCAGAAGTCGGCGTTCTTCGCGGTTCTCGGCCTTGCCGCACGCTGCCCCGTCACCATCTTCGACGAGGTTCATTTGGGTATGGATGCTGTAGCTCGTGAACTCTTCTATCGCACCCTTCTCGCAGACTACGCGCAGAACCCTCGCACGATTATCATGTCCTCCCACCTCATTGAGGAAGTAGAGGACCTGCTGGATAACGTGGTGTTCATTGATCAGGGCTCGATCATTGAACACGGCGACATTGACGAGGTTCGCGAGCGCCACCGCACCGAGGGCAAACTGCCCAATCTCACCGAGGTTCTCATGGATCTCACCCTTACTCCCGCTCAGCGGGACCAGTTCCTGAAGGGAGAGTCGCTGTGAAGACTTCCGTTTCCTATCGCAAGATAACGCTCAGTGCCGTGAAGGAGCAATTGCTCGGCAATTTCTGGGCTATCGTTATCACCCTCTCCGTTGGCCCGATTCTCATGTTCGTTCAATGGCTGATCGGCGCGCGGATGAATTTCTCCATCAACGGGTTTGACATCCTCGACAACATTATTGCCGGAGAGTTCACCTGGATTGCGCCCACCGGTTTGGTCGTTATCCTCATGACAGCGTTCGTCGCATGGATTGCTTCTATCGTCAACGCCGCAACCGCCCGCACATACCTGGGCGCCGGGATGAGCCGCCGCGCAATTCTCGCCATGAACATGAAGGTATGGCTTGCGAGTGCGCTGTCAATGACGGTTGTTGCGACCGTGGCTCTTCTCGCCCATTTCATCGCCATCGGTGATTTCTCCGGAAACATCGCCGTTCGACTGCCGGAGGACTTCACCCTTCCCTTCGACATTCCGGCAGGCATCCTTTGGTGGGCACCTCTCGCAACATTCCTCCTCATGTTCTACGCCCACAGCGCCGGATACTTCGTGGCCCTGCTGTTCGTACGACTCCCCTGGTGGATTCCGGCAGGCATTCTCTTCATCCTCCTCGTCCTCGCCCCGACACTTCTTGGCTTCGGCATTGATGTGTTCGACTGGAACGACTTCCTAGTGTTCTCACATCCCATGGCAACATTCGCAGCTCAGACCACTGTGGAGATCATCATCTTCACCGTTCTCAACTGGCTGCTGATCCGCCGCCTCCCGATCCGCCGGTGACGCACTCGGCACTGACCGGATGCGGTGGTTTCTTCGGAACCGACAACACGATCTGTCAACAGATAAACACCACATAATATGGGACGTCCGGTTTGCCTCCTCGGGTGGGCCGGATGTTCTGTCTGCTCTCTGCCCGGCTCCGACTCGCTGGCCACGGGACGCCGTCGTCGTTCATCCAGAGGTTAGCAACCCCAAAGGTGCCGGGCCAGCAACCCCAAAGGATTGAGTTTTTTGGAAAGAATTGAGCGCGAGGACGTGTCACAGAGCTCAATCCTTTCCATTTTCCTCAATTCTTTGGGCGCATCCCTTTGCAGTGGGACGACGACGGCGTCTGCTCACTTCCGTTTTTATCCCGCGTTCGGCTCGCGATAGATATGCCGTCGGCAGGCTCTGGCAGAATGTAACCCATGGAAAGCTTCTACTCCATCTATGCGCAGGGTCTCGCCCGAATTGCCGCATGCACGTTGCCCGTTCATCCCGCCCAGCCGCTCGCCAACGCGGCCGCTATCCTGGAGGTGGCGTCTCAGTGCTCCGATGATGGAGTGGCGCTCGCGGCATTCCCAGAGCTTTCCCTCACCGGGTACAACGTTGATGATCTCTTCCTCCAGGACGTGCTGCTCTCGCAAACACTTGAGGCAATCGAGGCTGTGCGGGCCGGTTCGGTGGAGTTGCTGCCCGTTATCGTCGTGGGAGCCCCACTCCTCAAGGGAAATCGACTCTTCAATTGTGCCGTGGTGATCCATCGCGGGCGCGTGCTCGGCGTGGTGCCCAAGTCCTACATCCCCAACTATCGGGAGTTCTACGAGAAGCGTCACTTCGCCGCGGGTGATGACCAGACGGGTCAAGATATCGAGCTGCCCGGTGTGGGCGGTCTCGAGGATGTATTCGGCGACGTAGATGACAGCCACGGCTCTGTAGAGACAGGCGAAACCGGCGGCGATTCCGGCTTCAGTAATTTCTTCACCGGGGACCTTAATACCTTCTTTGATTACGACGCCGTACCGGCCTCCGTTCCCTTTGGCCCCGACCTGCTCTTCCGCGCCAAGGACATTCCCGGGTTCACCTTCCACGTCGAGGTGTGCGAGGACATGTGGGTGCCGGTGCCGCCGTCGTCCCGTGCTGCTCTTGCCGGAGCTTCGGTGCTCGTCAACATCTCCGGCTCGCCTATTACCGTGGGCCGTGCAGCAGACCGTGGCGCGCTCGTGCAGGCCTCCTCAATGCGATGCAATGCCGCCTACGTTTACACAGCCGCGGGAACCGGCGAATCGTCCACGGATCTCTCCTGGGATGGCCAGGCGATGATCTATGAGATGGGCAAAGAGCTGGCTTCATCGCCCCGATTCTCGCTTGATGTCCAAGTGACGGTAGCGGACGTGGATCTGGATGTCCTGCGCCAAGAACGCATGCGCCAAGGCAGTTTTGATGACAATAGGCGAGCTCTTGGCATCGGCACCGAAACAGGTACTTTCGGAAGTAATCCTGAAAACTTCCGCACCGTGATCTACACGCTCAATCCACCACGCACCGACCTGGGCCTCCACCGTCCGGTGGACCGTTTCCCCTTCGTTCCGGACGATGAGGCACAGCTCAACCAGGACTGCTACGAGGCCTACAACATTCAGGTGTACGGCATTACCCAGCGTCTGCGAGCAATCGGAAATCCCAAGCTCGTCATTGGCGTCTCTGGTGGTTTAGATTCCACGCATGCTCTCATTGTGGCGGCCCGCGCCATGGATCTTCTCGGGCGGCCACGCACAGATATCCTTGCTTACACTCTTCCCGGCTTCGCCACATCGGATCACACAAAGAACAATGCCTACAGGCTCGCCGAAAGTCTCGGGGTGAGCTTCGAGGAGATCGACATCCGCCCGGCCGCCTCGCAGATGCTCGCGGACATGGGCCATCCCTTCGCCTCCGGCGAAGAGGTCTACGACGTCACTTTCGAGAACGTGCAGGCGGGCCTGCGCACCGATTTTCTCTTCCGACTCGCCAACGAAAAGGGCGGCATCGTCCTGGGAACCGGCGATCTCTCCGAGCTGGCTCTTGGTTGGTGCACCTTCGGTGTAGGCGACCACATGAGTCACTACAACGTTAACCCTGGCGTCCCCAAGACACTCATGCAGCACCTTATTCGATGGGTTATTGCCTCAGACCAGTTTGGTGCGCACGTGGGTGAGATTCTGCAATCGATCCTCGATACCGAGATCTCCCCCGAATTGGTTCCAGCCAAAGATGGCGAGACGATCCAGTCCACCCAGCAGAAGATTGGACCGTACGAACTTCAGGATTTCACTCTGTTCTATCTTCTGCGCCACGGGCTACGCCCCTCAAAGATCGCTTTCTACCAGTGGCACGCGTGGCGTCAGCACGAGCAGGGCTTCTGGCCGGTGGGCCTACCGGAGGACGAGCGGCATGAGTACACATTGGACGAAATTCGCCAGTGGATGGAACTTTTCCATCGCCGTTTCTTCAATAACCAGTTCAAGCGGTCCACGCTTCCCAACGGCCCAAAGGTGGTAGCGGGCGGAACCCTCTCTCCACGCGGCGACTGGCGTATGCCTTCAGATGCTTCATCAGCAGCATGGCTGGCAGATCTGCGCCGAGTCCCCACATCGAACAACTGATTCAATAGACCATCAATTCACTAGACAACCCAGAAAGGCTTCCACGCATGAGCGTAGAGATTATCGATACCGCGACCCCTGAACTGGTGAAGGCAATGAACGCCCTCATCCCCCAGCTTTCTACCTCCACTCCTCCGCTTTCGGATGCGCAGGTGGCCGAGTTCGTTGCGCAGCCCGCCGTGTACCTCTTCGTCTACCGCCCCGACGAAGCCGACTCCGAGGGTAACCGTCCGATCCTCGGCATGCTCAGCCTCGCCACCTTCGATATTCCCACCGGACGCCGTGCATGGGTCGAAGATGTTGTCGTAGATAATGCCGCTCGCGGACAGGGCGCCGGGCAAAAGCTGGTTGAGGCCGCCGTCGCCCATGCTGCAGCAATCGGCTCCAAGAGCGTAGACCTCACCTCTCGTCCCACTCGCGAAGCCGCCAACCGCCTCTACAAGCGAGCTGGCTTCGAACTACGAGAAACGAACGTCTACCGATACAAGGGCTGATGATACTAGGGTGGTCGGCAGCTTCTCACAGTTGCTGACTGCCCAACGAAACCCTCGTTCTTTGTACTGGGATCATAGGTCTTCACGGGATATACCAGTGCCGTATAAGGAAGGGCTGGGCCAGGCACCTCAAAGGTGCCTGGCCCAGCCCTTCCTTTGCGGATATGAAATTTCCGCAGAACCTGTTTACTTCAGTCGTGCGATGTAAGCAGTCTCCGTCCCATTGCCAAGATCGAATTCGTGGGTTGCTCCCTCATGATGGAAAGAATCGAGGGCAAGGAACTGCTTGTCGTAGCGAATCATCTGGGTATCGACGCCGTCGCCATCCCAATCGCCAATAAGGATCACGTCATCCGGTGATCCAAAGACAATCACGTCGTCAGCAGCGCCACCAGCAATCTCGTTCTTGAAGAAATAGGTGTCTGCACGGCGGACGGCCAACGTGTCGACGCCGTCGCCATCCCAATCACCGACAAGAATCACATCGTCAACGCGCCCATACGTGATCACGTCGTCAGCCTGGCCACCGTTAGTTCCGTTCGTGAAGAAATAGGTATTTCCCCGTCTTACGGCCAGAGTATCGACGCCGTCGCCATCCCAATCACCGATAAGCACCTCGTCGTCGGGCCGCCCGTAGTAGAAGAATGTGTCAGCGTTGCCTGGACCAGCAGTCTCTTTCACGTAGAAGGAGTTTCCGCGACGTACCGCAATTCCGTCGACGCCGTCGCCATCCCAGTCACCGAAGAAGGTCTCGTCAGTCGTTCGACCGTAGTAGAACTCCACGTCAAAGGGCCCCGACGAGAGATCGTCGCGGCTCTGGTACAAATTGCCAGAGCGCAGCACGACGCGGTCTCCACTGCTCGTAGGGGCAGATCCTGGATTAACCGTCTGGGTCATCGTCCCGGAGAATCGGATCCCCATCCAGCCTTCTTCTTCCAGGCCCTCCTCATTCCGCGACCAGGAAAGAGTCCCTTCCCCACCATCGGGAATCTCCCAGGTCACTGAACCATTCGCAACTTCTCCCTGACCATCCTTGATCTTTGGCTGGACAGCGGCACCATCGAACCAGGTCACCCCCGGCAGGGTGTAAGGCTCACCCGAAATGGCATCGGGAAGCTCGATGTGCTGGTTCGAAACGTCTAGCCTCCACAGAATCTCAGCAAATGAAAGAGGCGATATATCAGTGACCTGATTGCCCGCCAGGTAGAGATAATTCAGACTGGACAACCCGCCCAATGGAGTCACGTCACTAATCTGGTTGTTGGACAGATCCAAGGAAACAAGCTTGGTTAGCCCCGCAAGGAGACTCACATCGCTGATCTCATTACCAGAGAGATTGAGGTGGCTGAGTTTGCCGAATTCGTGCAACAGAGCAAGATCGGGATGGGTTCCTCCAAGTCCCAGTAACAGCAATTCGGAGAGATTGGTCAATGGTGTGAGATCGGCAATCGGGTTCCTATCCAGAGACAAGTTCGTCAGCCCGGTGAGTGCGGCCAACGGAGCCACATCAACGATCTGATTGTCCGATAGGCCGAGGACCCTCAACTTGGTCAGCCCAGCCAACGGTGCTACATCTACAACCTGGTTTCCAGACAGGTTAATGTCTGAGAGTTTAGTCAGCCCGGCCAATGGGGTGATATCGCTGATCAAATTATTCTGGAGATGCACCCATACGAGTCCGGTTAATCCGGCCAACGGAGCCACATCGCCCACTTGGTTGTCACGGAGGCTCAGAGCTGCCATCTTTGTGAGCCCGGCCAGCGGCGAGATGTCACTGATCTCATTGAATTCGAGCTCTAGGCTCGTAAGGTTCGTGAGACCAGCCAGAGGTGTCAGGTCGCTCACCTGATTCTCATCCAGGCGTAAGGATCTGAGGTTGACAAGACCGGCCAGAGGCGTCAAATCACTGACACGATTACGAGCAAGATCCAACTGCTCAAGCTTGGTGAGGCCGACCAGAGGCGTCAAATCACTAATCTGATTCTGCTCCCCAGGCCAGTCATATCCACTAAGCGTCAGTGAGGTCAGATTGGTGGCGTACTGAAGCGGAGAGATGTCCACAATGCTGTAGGAGTCGCAGTAGAGATATGTAATCTTCCGTAAATCTCCCTTGGTGACTTTTGCAGAAGATCCTTTGCCAGCCGCTTCAGCCACGCATGTCCGGAAGCCTTCATTGTTGAACTGGACGACGTCTCCCGAATCGTCTGCAATAGTGGCGCTTGGTTCGTTGCCATCAATCGACGACTCCTGCGCGGCATCAACAAGAACATCCTGGGGGACGGAGGCATCTGGGACCGCAACCGCCGCGCCCCCTGAGAACAGCAGAGCCACCGAAAGCGCTCCAGCAATGCTCCTCCCAGTTCCTTTCCAGGAGCCTCGTAGCCCTCCCCGCCATACATGTCTTTTCACGGCATTCTTCCTCTTCGTGGATGTGACAGGGGGCCAGACTCCTCAATGAGCCAAAAACCCCGATATTGAAATCATCCCAAACTCTTGGCAAGAGAGCAACGCCAAATTGCGATAAACATCACTATTTTATCGGTAGTACGCACGTAGTCCGCTTCCGGATCATCTATTCATCGATCCATAGGATCTCTTAGATCGGATCTACGCCTTCACGCGGTAGCGGCGTGACACCCATCGCTTTAATAATGCCGTAGGCAAGTGCTTTGAGAGATGAAACTTCCATCTCCGAGGGCAAACCCGAGGCTTCGTGGGCAAGAGGAAGCTCGGTGCAGGCCGTCAACACAGGGACATTGCGGAGGGAGGTGAGTTCTTCGCACACCACTCGCCAGCGAGCACCCGCCTCAACCATGTCCCCGGACTTTACCAATGCGATAATGGCGGAGAACTCGTCAAAAAGCTCGTCGGATGGCACTAGCAGGTTGAGTCCTCGTTCTTCCGCAGAACGCTGGTAGAGCCCGCTCTGCACAGTACCTCGCGTGCACGTGAGCCACGCTGTCGGTTCCTCTCCCGGCGCCGCCGTCGCGCGAGCCCTATGAACCGCCTGATCGGTTGTCGCATCGACAATATCCACGAACGTCACAGGCAGGTCATGAATAAATGAGCGCAGAAAATAATGCGCCGTATTGCACGGCGAAACGATCGCATCCGCACCCCACGAGATGAGCTTGTTGCAGTCCTCTTTCAAGCGAGGGGTGACGTTATCGACGCCGCCCAGGATCGCCGTCGTCCTATCCGGGACGAGAACATCCGAGAGAGAAATTGACGGGAAATGGTTCTGATCGCACGCCGCCGGTGTCTGGCGAGTAACCTCCTTGAGGAACTCTGCGGTAGCCGCGGGACCCATCCCTCCAAGGATTCCCAACGTGGGTTTCATGGTTACCTCAACTTCTCGTGAACCAGTTCGTCGCCGATGACGGCCTTCCTCTAGGACTCGTCAATCTCCCCGAGAGTCGGGTAATCAACGTAGTGGGTTTCCACCGCGCAGACCACGCCATCAATATCCTTAGCAGCAATCGCATTAACGATATCTCGGTGGATCTCCATGGAACGCTGCGCGACATCCTCGTTGTAACTCTCGGCCAGCAGCCATTCGTCGTCTCGTACCTGTTCGGTCAGCGCGTCATGCACCGAGCGCAACTGCTTGGAATGGGACGCCTTGCCGATGGCCAAGTGGAGGTCCATCGACGAATCGAGATAGGACTCGTAATCCTCCTCGGCCACGAACTCCGCCATGGCTTCAAGGACCGCCTGCATCCGCATGATGTCGGACTTACGGGCACGGCGGCAGGCCATGATCGATGCCGAAATCTCAATGGCCATGCGGTATTCCAGCGCCTCGGTAATGTCCACACCGGCGCGGAGCTTTGTTTCGTCGTCGCCAATATTGATGGGACGCTCAAGGATGTAGGTGCCGTCCCCCGAACGGGACTCCAGCCGACCGGCGATTTGTAGCGCCATGATGGCCTCACGGACCGTGGCACGTGAGACCCGCAAATCCGCGGCCAGCGCGCGCTCCGAAGGCAACCGATCACCCGGCTTGAGGGAACTTCCCTCAATCATTTCCAGAATGCGATCAATGGCGACGGCGGTCTTGGAACGCCCCGTTGTTGTGGTCTTCTCACTCATCGTCGTAGCCTTCACTTCCCCAGTACCACCAATTCTGCGCGCTGGAATTCTTTCACATCTGAGTACCCGTTTGCCGCCATGGCGTGGCGGAGAGCGCCCATCAGGTTCGTCACACCCCGCGCATTATGCGAGGGTCCAAAGAGAATTTCTTCCAGAGATCCATTGCTTCCCACGCGGACTCGTTCGCCACGCGGGAGCTTTCCGTGACGCGCCTCAGCACCCCAGTGCCATCCTCGCCCAGGGGCTTCCTTTGCCCGTGCCAGCGCGGTGCCAAGCATGATGCCGTCGGCGCCGCAGGCGATAGCTTTGACGAGATCGCCAGCAGTGCTGATCGAGCCGTCCGCGATGACGTGCACGTAGCGACCACCTGATTCGTCGAGGTAATCCCGGCGCGCCGCGGCGATATCAGCGATCGTTGTGGCCATAGGCGAGGCGATTCCCACCGTGCGACGGTTGGCCGACGCCGCCCCTCCTCCATAACCTGCAAGTACTCCAGCGGCACCTGTTCGCATAAGGTGAAGCGCTCCGGTATAGGTCACCGAACCGCCCACGATAACGGGAACGTCGAGTTCGTAGATGAACCGTTTAAGGTTAAGTGGCTCGCGCGATGTGGAGACGTGCTCGGCAGATACTGTCGTGCCGCGGATGACGAAGATATCCACACCTGCGTCGACGACGGCGCGCCACATCTGTTGAGTGCCGCCCGGCGAGAGAGCGCCAGCTACCGTAACCCCCGCATCACGAATCTCACGCAGACGTTCACGAAGCAGCTCCACCTTGATCGGTTCCGCGTAAATCTCTTGCAGCCGGGGCGTGGCATCCTCTTTATCCAGGTGCGCAATCTCCTCGAAGAAGGGCTCCGGATCCTCGTATCGGGTCCACAGGCCCTCAAGATCGAGAACGCCGAGGCCGCCCAACTTGCCGAGTGCAATCGCCGTCGCCGGGGAAGTGACCGAGTCCATGGGGGCAGACAATATGGGAATGTCGAGATGGTAGGCGTCCAGTTGCCAGGTGGTTTGCACCTCTTGGACATCGCGGGTACGGCGCGATGCGACAACAGCGACATCGTCGAGGGTGTACGCTCGTCGGGCTCGTTTGCCTCGTCCTATCTCTACTTCACTCACGCGTCAAGTTTACGTGCCAAGTACGGAGTTGTGTGGGATGGAAGCCGAAGGTTCAACGAAAGAGCGGGGTGACGGCAAAATCTGTCGGTGGCGACCGATAGGCTGGAGGCATCTCGTGAAAGGAACAATATGTGGACACAGCAGCCAATTATCGGCTTTGACACGGAGACCACCGGCGTTCGTCCCCTTGATGATCGTCTCGTTACCTGTTCGCTCATCAAAGCGGAGGAGAACGGTATAGAGCGGCGATACTGGTTGGCAGATCCAGGAGTAGAGATCCCGGAACAGGCCGCGAATGTACATGGAATTAGCACAGAAAAGGCACGGTCCGAAGGGCGGCCGGTGGGCGAAGTCCTCGCTGAAATCGCCGATATTCTTGCTGAGCATATGGCTGCGGGCAATCCAGTTGTAGCCTTCAACGCGTCCTACGATTTCACGCTTCTCGAGAGTGAGCTGGCGCGGCACGGTATCCCTACCCTCGCTGAACGCCTTGGTGGCCCCTTGGCACCTATCGTTGATCCATATCTTCTCGATAAATCGGTGGATAAATGGAGAAAGGGCAAGCGACGTCTTGAAGATGTATGCCGCCACTACGGTGTCCTTGACGAGGATAACTTCCACAATGCGGAAGCAGACGTGCTCGCCACGCTGCGCCTCCTCGGTGCGCTAGTTCGCAAATACCCAGAAGTAGCGGATAAATCATTGCGCGAGATTCAGGCGATGCAGGCAGCGTCCCACGCGGATTTCATTAATTACCTTAATCGGCGGGCCGCCCAAGATGGACGGCCTCCGGCAGGTGACCCTGACGCGTGGCCGATCTCCTCGCGGTAGGTGAGAACTACCCTTCGGAAAACAAAGCACCGGGCACATCAACTGTGGGCGTGTTGAAACACAAAGTCGACGCCCAAGTCGGCTGTAGACACGCTGTGCCCGGGAACGTTTTGTTCCCGGGCACAGCGTGTCTAGTGAGTATGCGTCATCAGCGTCACAAGAGGAATCTCAAGGCACCAACTTCGCCAAGTCTCAGGCGCGTCCAGAATAATTCGGTGCCTCGACCGTCATCTGGACATCGTGAGGATGGGACTCGCGCAGGCCCGCCGAGGTCATGCGCACGAAACGGCCACGCTCCTTGAGTTCGGGAACCGTGCGGGCACCGCTATAGAACATCGTCTGGTGAAGGCCACCGACGAGTTCATAGAGCACCGAACCAAGCGAACCGCGGAACGGAACCTGGCCCTCAATGCCCTCGGGAATGATCTTGTCATCCGAGGATACGTCGCTCTGGAAGTAGCGATCCTTCGAATAGGAACGCTTGCCACGCGAAGACATGGCACCGAGCGAACCCATACCGCGGTAGTGCTTGAACTGCTTACCATTGACGAATACGAGGTCTCCGGGGGTCTCTTCGCATCCTGCAAGAAGGGAACCAAGCATCACGGTATCCGCTCCGGCCACGAGGGCCTTGCCGATGTCGCCCGAATACTGCAGGCCACCGTCAGCAATGAGCGGCACCTCAGCCGGGCCACACGCCTTTGCCGCTTCGGCAATGGCGGTAATCTGAGGAACGCCCACACCGGCCACCACACGCGTGGTACAAATCGAGCCGGGACCAACGCCCACCTTGACCGCGTCCACGCCCGCATCGATAAGAGCCTGGGCGCCGGACTGCGTTGCAACGTTTCCGCCGATAATCTGCACACCGTCGAAGCTAGAATCAGCCCGGAGGCGGCGAATCATGTCCAGTGCAAGCCTGGCTTCACCATTGGCGGAGTCAATGACCAGCACATCTACACCAGCATCTGCCAAAAGCGCGGCGCGCTCCCACGAATCAGAGAGGTATCCTACTCCGGCACCCACAATGAGGCGGCCCTTCGAATCCTTGGACGCCTTCGGGTACTGCTGAGTCTTCACGAAGTCCTTGACGGTGATGAGACCGCTGAGGCGGCCGTCGTCGTCGACCAAAGGAAGCTTCTCCACCTTATGCTTGGCGAGAAGATTAGCGGCATGCTCGCGGCTGACGCCGGCTGGGGCGGTGACCAGCGGCATCGGAGTCATTACTTCATGCACCTTGAGCGCAGCGAACTGCTCCTCCGGAATAAAACGAAGGTCGCGGTTGGTGATGATGCCGAGCAGCTTGCCGTCGTCGTCCACAACAGGAAGGCCGGAGACGCGGTATTTGCCACAGAGTTCGTCGAGCTGGGCGATCGTGGCATCCGGACCAACAGTCACGGGATCCTGCACCATGCCGGATTCCGAGCGCTTCACCACGCGGACCTGCTGGGCTTGCTCCTCAGCCGAGAGATTGCGATGGATAATTCCAATACCGCCCTGACGAGCCATGGCAATAGCCATACGGGACTCGGTCACCGTATCCATTGCCGCCGAGATGAGCGGGGTTTTGAGGCTAATTTTGCGAGTCAGCCTGCTGGTTGTATCAACTTCCGAAGGGATAACGTCTGTTGCCTGCGGCAAGAGCAGCACGTCATCGTAGGTTAGTCCAAGCATTGCAAAGGGATCATGATGCGGTGTCGTCACTCCACCATGGTAACCGCGAGAATGCCATGGGTGCACTGTGCCCCGCACGACACATTCTGGACAGCCTTGCGAGGGCTAGGGTTCACCATCTGGACATCAGATCCTGTCCGCCGTCTCACGGCCAACAGGGACCCACTCCCATCTTCCGGAGAAATAACATGTTCGGCATTGTGTAACGGAGTAGCCACAGGAGTCCGCCCTGCTACATGACACCGAACATGACACCCGTTTGGACGATAGTCGACGACGACGTCCGCCCCCTGCTACGTGACAACAACCAGCACCCATCAGGTTCCGCGCAAAGCGTCCACCGGTTCGATACGCGCGGCTTTCAGAGCAGGATAGGTGCCAGCCAACAGGCCGACCAACGCGCCCACGCCGATTCCCGCTGGAGCCGCCCAGGGTGCGATGACGGGTGTCCACTCTTGCACAACACACACACCGAGAAGCACAAAGAGTCCCACGGCGACCCCAATCAATCCACCGAGAAAGCCCGTCGTCAAAGACTCTAGGATGAACTGCCAGCCAATATCGCTGGTGCGCGCACCGAGCGCACGCCGCAATCCAATTTCGCCTCGACGTTCGGAGACGGATAATAGCGTCACATTGGCGATTCCGATGCCACCACCCACCAGTGCCACAATACCGATGGCCATAAAGAGAACATTGATATCGGATTGCACCTGGTCTTGCAGTTGGTTCCCCATGGTAGGAGCCCCGACTTTGTAGGATTCTGGGTTATTGGGGTTCAGAGCGATGGGAGCTTGCCGTCCAACCACACTACCGGCGCCGATATCCGTACTCATATCGAGGCTTGTCACACCCTTAAGCCCCAGATCTTTGCGCGCCGTTTCAACGGGCACAATCACGGAGTTGAGGAGCCCTCCACGGACAGTGGTGGAATCGATAATGCCAATGACCGCATAGGCGTGGTCATCAATAAAGATGGCGGGTTGGCTGCTCACACGGTTGATTCCGAGCGTTTGCGCGGCCTTACTCCCCAGAACAGCAACACGATCAGCCCGTTGTTCGTGCCCTTCATCAAAGAATCTGCCGGTTTGAATGTGTCCGCCCACCACATCGACGAGTTGCGGAGAGCCCGCGATAACCGGCGGGATGGCGCTGGCAACGGCAGAGGGATCAGTAACCTGAACCGCCTGCACATCAGGGAGGTTCTCAAGTTCGGCATACAGAGCTGCATGGGCAACGCCCACCAGATCCTGCACACGTTCTACCGAATCCCACGGGAGTGAGGATGTTGCCCGTTCCGTGTTATTTCGCCCCTCCGTCTTGCCTGGCTCGACAGTGACCCGCGTGGCCTTGACGAGATCGAAACTCTTGGAAATTTGACCGGCCGCCGTTTGCGCCAAACCGATTGTCGCGACAAGCGAAGCAATACCTAAAACTGTTCCGAGCAAGGTAATGAAGAGCCGGGAGGGGCGCGCCCCCACCCCTTCAAGAGCCTCGTGAACCAGGTCACGCCGAGTGAATCCTCGAGTATTCTTGCCGCCTGCACTATCCGCACTATCCGTGCCCTTGCGGTGTGTCCATTTCTTCGTGCGTTTGCCGCGCGGCGATTCCGTGGTTCCGCCGGTGCTGGTTTCGTTTCCTGCGTCGCTTGTTGTCCCATCGTTTTCTGGCGCCATCAGGTCAAAAAACAGGTCATTTTCTTCGACGACGGCGTCCACGGAATCAGGCGTTTCCTGCGCGCGCTTTCTCCTCCACCACTTCATGACAACTCCATCAGGCGACCATCGCTGATCTCCACGCGCCGATCGGCGGCCCTGGCAACTGCGGCGTCGTGTGTGATCATGATGATAGTGAGACCATCGCTCCATAGCTCTCGAAAGAGTCTCATGACAGCCTCAGAATTTTCCCGATCAAGATTTCCCGTAGGTTCGTCCGCAAGTAACAGACGGGGAGAGGTACTAACGGCACGAGCAATTGCTACACGCTGACGTTCTCCACCCGACAGGGTTCCGGGAAAGAACTCCATACGATGGCCCAGTCCCACACGTTCCAATGCCGCTCTGGCAAGCGTTTCGCGTTCCTCGCGAGGTACACCCGCGTAGGCGGTAGCCAACATGACGTTTTCTAAAACAGAACGTGTAGCCAAGAGATGAAACGACTGAAAGACGAAGCCGATATGCCCACCACGGAGCGCTGCACGTTCATCCTCCGAAATCTGGGAAACGTCTATTCCTTCAAACAAATATGTCCCAGTACTGGGGCGATCCAACAGTCCTAGCGTGTTGAGCATCGTGGATTTTCCGGAACCTGATGGGCCAATAATGGCGAGATATTCACCGGTGTTGACCTCAAGGTCAACACCGCGCAGAGCATTCACCGCAGGCGGACCAGGGAAAATCCGGGTGACGTCGTCGAGCTTAATAAGCGGGCCATCCACCTGCGGTGAGAGGGTATCGGACAAAGTTTCTTTGGCCCGCCTCTTTCCCCGGAAAGTGGGCCAAGCGATATTCATCGCCCCACCACAACCTTGGCACCCACAGCAATACGAGAGTCATCTGAGGTGATTTCAACGTAGCCACCGGCGGCTAATCCTGCCTTGACATTAACTACTTCCGTGGCGAAAGGATCATCCTTTGTGGGTGCAGACAACTCAACCCTATCGCTCCCATCAGGGCCGGCTGAAAGCGCAGCCAACGGCACAGCGAGGACCTTGCCCTCGGTGGAAGCAACCGGGATGGCAACCCGCACATTACTCCCCTGGAGCTCGGTGATTTGCTCAGGCGTGAGCTCACCGGGATCAAAAGTGACCGTGTAACGGTCGGAGGTTGCGGACCCAGGTTGCCCATCCGGCGTCTTCTTGGCAGAGCCTGGAGCCTCGATCGTCAAGACCTTCGCCGTCAGTTCTTCTCCACCCGGGGATGAATAGACGGCGGTCATGTCTTCTTTCAGAAGCTTGGCGTCCTGCTCTGAGAAGGTCCCAACAATACTGAGCTTTGCCCCAGAGACAGACATTGCGATATCGGAGAGTGCACTGCCACGGCTGACGCGTACATCGTCAACTCGGCGAGGGAGATCGCTCAGGAAGAGCACTTCACTCGATGGCAATGAGGGCAACACCGCTTCCTGCGCGCGGGCTAAGGCATTGTAGGCATCAGTGCGCGAATCAATAGCCTCTTGAAGCTGCGCATTTTCAACCGTCAGATTGATAGCCGGTTCAGGAACAGCCTCGGCTTTCTGTAATTCTGCCAACGCCTGCTGACGAGTAGTCTCATCGGGTGCGTTGTCCACAGCCGTGCGCCACTCGTTAATCGTATTGATCCGATCATTTTGGGCCTGAACCTGTGAATTGTAGGTCGAATCCACGGTATTCTCCGCGATGGTCACGGAGGTCTCTGCGCTACGGACAGTTTTCTGGGCATTCTCCAGGGCACTTTGGGCTTCTTCTCCACCATTCGGTGCCGTATATCCAACATGCTGGTACAACTGGCCTAAACCAGTAGCCGTATCCGCATCGAAAACCTGCGACCCAAGATCACCAGAGGTAAAGCCCAGCGAAGCGAGCGCCTGCTTGAGTTGAAGCACATCGGGGCCGCTCATCCCAACGCTCAAGGAACGGTAGGCGGGCAAATCGCCAGGAAGAACAATGACTGGCCTCCCCGTGACCTCAAGAGCAATATCAGCCGCGTTAAGAACGGCGCCAACCTCGGGAACATCGCCGGTAACAATAGCGGGGCCCTCAGAAGACGGAGCGCCAAGTTTGACGTCAACTGAATCGGCGTACGCTACCTCTCCGCGAGCAACAATAGTATTTTCAATAACTCGTTCTTCCACCGGAGCTGTGACCGGGCCCGCTTCAGGTGCCTCAGTGCGCGCCGCCAGCTCAGCTGGCGACACGATGAATTGCATAATGGCAACGCCAGCAAGCAACGACACCACAGCCACGGAAGCAATCAACGCAACAAGCCGCTTACCAGCCCACGCACGCTTTTTCTTAGGAGGCGTTCCATCGTGCTCGGCTTCGCCGTCGACGATCTCTTGATCCCCTGAATCAATTGACGTTTCTTCCGAATCACCCACATCAGACACCGAAGGATCAACCGGAGGGAACTCTATGGTGGCATCCGATAGTTCTGATGACAGGGGCTCTGTGCCCTCGCCAGGGCGACTATCATCGCCTTCTCCGCGCGTGCGCATGCCCATCCAGGGGACCTTTCTTGAATCTACTTCTTACCGTACTTGGCGACCAAAGCATCTAGTTGATCCTTGTGATCGTCAACGAACTTCTGCTGAACTCGGAAATCAATTTCCTGGTACTTTTCCTGGTAATCCATGGCGTCGGCGCACTTCCAGTCTGCTACCGCCATGTCGATTTCCTTCTTCTTGAGTTCATCGAGCTTTGCCTGATCCGGCTCAACATACTCGCCGTCCTCACCACCGCTGTAGAGCTCATTTTGCTCATTCATAATGACTTCGAATGCACGATTCTTGGACGAGACATCCGGGTACCCGGCATCGGCCATACACGATGCCCACTCCTGGTCGAGTGCCTGTATTTCGGGATCCTTTTCAGTGTCCTCATAGAGCGCGTTCAGTGCCTCGAACAGATCAGTGAATTCGGGATCTTCCCATGCGTTGCTACCGCTCTCCGTTTCTACCTCATGTTGAGCCGCCCCATAGCAGCCGGACGTGGACCAGTCATACTCATAGGAGCCGTCCTCCATGTCCTTCATTTCTTCTTCGGTGGGTTGGGGACCGTGAAGAGTCTCGTAGTAGGCCTGCTGTTCTGATGCGCTGAGTGCCTCCACGTAGTCCTGATTGGGATCGACATACTCCTGCTGAGCGTCCATGTCCTCTTGACCTGGGTAGGTCGAGAAGCCATAGCCATACTGCTGGGCAAACTCTAATGAACCCCATTCCGGCCCTTCTTGATCATCACTGCTGACGACTGTGCCACCATTGTTGGTGTCCGGGGTGTATTCGAAGCCCTCCTTGGCCATACATTGGGCAATGAGTTCTTCTCTCTTAAGATCCTGCTGGTCATAGTCTTCTTGGGTCCAGTCTTGACCCATGTCCATGGCCATGAAGTAATCGTTAAGAGGACCGTAGCTTTCCTCAGAGGAATTATCCTTGGCTTTGTCATCACCGTTACTTGAACAGCCGGTGAGAGCGAGGGCACCTATCATGCAGGCACCTAGGAGGATATGACTAGTTTTACGCATGACAGGCTCCTTCGTCTGTTTTTCGTGCGTGACCGTCTCGCTAGATGCGGCCTGGCGTCTTTTCGTCGAGGTCTTTGTGAGATAGTGTCGAAAACTCCGTGCCTTTTAAGCATGCCATAGTGAGTAAGACCGGTTATAGAGACATTTGTTGGTATGCCACGGGCGAAAAGGCGCACGCCCCTTGGTATGAACCTCTATTCAACCGGCTATAGCGAAGATAGGGAATGGGGTTAACTGTAGAAAGAAGGTAGGGCTAGCCCTACCAAAGACCCACACAAGAAAAGGCACCCAACAGATGTTGGATGCCTTTTCACTCAGACTACTAGGCTGAGCCGAGATCACGCCGACGGGCGTTTTCCCTTACTTCTCGACAATAGCGAGGATGTCACGCGAGGACAGGATGATGAACTCATCGCCGCCGTACTTGACTTCGGTGCCACCGTACTTGGAGTAGATGACAACGTCGCCAACAGCAACGTCAACCGGGACGCGGTTGCCATTGTCGTCAACACGGCCGGGTCCTACTGCGAGAACCTTGCCCTCCTGCGGCTTCTCCTTGGCGGTGTCCGGAAGGACAAGGCCAGAGGCCGTCGTGGTTTCTGCTTCCACCTGCTGGATCACAATGCGATCCTCAAGCGGCTTGATGGAGACCGACACTTCGGATCCCCCTTCTTCTCGAACTCGTGCTGTGGTTAGTAGTACCTGGCCGCGGGACCCGCCGTCGCGGGGGCCGGGCCCGAACCGGGCACAAGCCGTAGCCAAAACTACGTCTTCTAGAAGGATAGGCCGCTCTTAGCACTCGGTCAAGGTGAGTGCTAGTGATCTCGGGAAGAGAGGGCTAAGAGTGAACGACGACGGCGCAACCCCGGAACGATACTTCTCCTGCCCTGCTCACCCAAACAGTCCGTTCCCTCATGAACATGGCGGTTGCGCGCCCGTTCATGCCAAGATTGAGCGGTGTCCGCTACCATTACACCGCTCCTGACGTCCGAAGGGCGCGCCCTCCTCGATGCCCTTCCCGCATACGATCAGGGTGACGTTTTTTCCCTGACAAACCGCCTGCGTGGCGAGGGATATCCTCCCGAGTTGGTTTCTTTAGCACTCACCCAATCACGGCTGCGACAAAAGGCGACGGAGAAGTTCGGGGACTTCGCCTCCTCCATGTTTTTTACCGCGGCGGGACTAGAGCAGTCGACCCGCCTGAGCGTTGGTGTTCATCACGCCGCGCGATTGCGTGAGGCCGGAGCCACCCACGTCGTCGACCTTGGGTGCGGTATTGGAGCTGATTCCCTCGCAATGGCCGGGCTCGGGCTCCGCGTGACCTCCATCGAGACAGATCCTGAGACGGCTGGCGCGGCAGCGGCCAACCTTGCGCCATTCCCGGAAGCTAGCGTCCTCACCGGCGACGGCCTGGAGATTTCTCTCGATGATATCGGCGCGGACGCCATCTGGCTCGACCCTGCGCGCAGAGACTCCGCTGGTAGGCGGCTCAAGAATCCGGAGGAATGGTCACCGAAGCTCTCCGCCGCATTGGACATTGCCTCGCGGTACTCTGCCGCTGGAATCAAGGTCGCTCCGGGCATCTCCCATGGGCTCTGCCCCCACGACTCCCACGTGCAGTGGATTAGTCACGACGGTGACCTCCTTGAAGCCGTCGTGTGGCTCGGCGCTGCAGCACCCACCGCGGGCCGCAGCGCACTCATCCTACGTGGGGAGCAAACATTTACCTTCGACTCAGGAGCACGCTGGGCCAACGAGGATCTTGCTCCTGTGCCACCCGCCGAACTCGGCGAATACATCTGTGAACCAGACCCGGCAATTATCCGCAGCGGTGGAATTGCGCGACTATGTGCCGACTACGGTCTCTCCCCCGTGTCCGCGAATATCGCCTATCTCAGCGGCAACTTCCCTACAACGGCGCTGGTCACGCGCTTCAAGGTGCGAGAAGTTCTTCCACTGGAGGTGAAGGCCCTCAAGAAAGCTCTGAAGAATGCCGGGGTCACCCGGCTGGAAATCAAGAAGCGCGGGACCGACACCGATCCCGAGGCCCTGCGGCGCAAGCTCGGTCTACGCAAGCAGCCGGGAGGCAAAGATGCCGTCCTGCTTCTTACTCCCCTCATGGGGCGCCACCGCGCGGTGCTGGCCGACCGAGTGGATTGATCGGCAAAGCCCCGTTCTCTCGTCAGTACTAGTCGGGTGGGGTGCAAAGAATTGGAAAGACCTGAGGGGTTCGATGTGGCACTATTACCATATCGATCCCCTCAGAGCACTGACATTTTACGAAGCCCCAATAACCAGATTCACATCACCTAAGAACGGCCATCTGGAAATCTGGAGTTCGACTCACATGACAATTTTGTTGAGATCCATGCCGGTATCCACCGTGATATCAAGGCCGGAAGGAGCAACGCCGTTACGGACCAGCTCCCACCCCAGCGAAGCCACCATCGCACCATTGTCTGTGCAATAGCGAATCGGGGGGATGCGCACGGTGATGCCGCGGGCAGCAGCGCGCTCGGTCACCAGTTCACGCAAGCGCGAGTTGGCGGAGAAGCCTCCACCGATAACGAGCGTGTCGTACCCGAAGGTTTCGCAAGCGTTAAGCGCCTTGACAGTAAGCACATCGTTGATGGCCTCGGAGAATCCAGCCGCCACGTCCGCCGTCGGAACTTCTTCGCCACGGGACTCCAGGCCCTCGATGTACCGGGCAACGGCTGTTTTCAAACCAGAGAACGAGAAATCGTACTGGTGACGTACCTTGTCCTTGCCTGCGGTCAAACCACGCGGGAAGCGGATAGCCTCCCGGTCGCCTACCTTAGCGAGACGATCAATGTGCGGACCACCGGGGTAAGGCAGGCCAAGCAGGCGCCCCACCTTGTCGAATGCCTCGCCAGCGGCGTCATCCAGGGTGCCACCGAGTTCCTCGACGTCCGTAGCAATATTGCCCACACGCAGGATGGAAGAATGCCCGCCGGACACAACGAGACCAATAAAATGCTCCGGGAACGGGCCATCAACGAGTTCATCGACGCACAGATGCCCAATAATATGGTTGACGCCGTAGAGCGGCTTCCCGGTAGCCAGCGCAAGGGCCTTGGCTGCCGACGCACCAACGGTCAACGAACCGACAAGGCCAGGACCAGCGGTGACGGCGATGGCGTCCACATCTGCCAGGTCAATGCCAGCCTTCTCCAACGCCGCATCCAGCGTGGGAACCATTGTCTGGAGATGGGCACGCGAGGCGATCTCGGGGATAATACCGCCGTAGCGCGCGTACTCATCCATCGAGGTAGCAGTGACGTCGGCCAACAGCTCACCATCACGAACGACAGCGATGCCGGTCTCGTCACAGGAGGTCTCAATACCAAGGACTGTAATACTCACAAATGACCAGTTTAGTCCCCTCGGTGGCATCACCCGGTGTGGCACAGGCAACGCTTCTGCGACACCGTGCAGGGAACCACATCCGGCATGGGAGCGAACACCACAAGAAATCTCTGAAATCCTGGCAGATCTGTGCCCATGAGACGTTTGTCAGGGGACGATAAAGAAACTGGGCGGAGCGACTACGCTCCGCCCAGTTTCTCGCTTAGATAGCGGGCCGATCGCGACGCATAATGAGGGCGTCATCGTCATGGTAATAGCGCGGACGCCTACCAACGTCCTCGAAACCGCGCCCTTGGTACAAACTTTGGGCGACGGCGTCACGCGAGCGCACTTCAAGAAAGACCGATTCCGATCCCTGTGAGTCCGCGATAGCGAGCAGTTCATCGAGTAGCAGACCTCCCAGTCCGCGGCCGCGATGCGCGCTCGCCACAGCAATAGTGAGAATCTCGGCCTCGATCCCAAGGGACACTCCCCCGATGGCCACGATATCGGGAACCGCGGCGGCACCGGGCGTGTCCGAGACGAGTGCTAAATAACTAGCACTCTTACCCTCAAGCTCATGCATCCACACGCTCACCGGCCAGGCGTCAGCATCAAAAGCCAACAGATCAAAAGCAGCAATGCGCCCCGCCCAGCCAGGACGGGGCACAACAAGGCTTAACCCCAGCTCAGCGATGTGTGCGGCCGGAGATTCTCGATCGCGTGATCTCATCGCGCGGCAGGCTGGCTAACGCCGCCTCCATGGATATCGGGGCGGCGCAGGTACTGCGGTTCGGTACCCAGGTCAATATCTTCGCCAGCTTCCTGACGTGCCACATGAGAAAGGGCCAGAGAAGCCATGATGGCAGGTTCGCACTGCACATCACTGGCGTCGGCAAGCTCCCCGTACAGATCTGGATGAGAGGAAACGAGGGCTGCCTCGGCCCTTGCCAAGATATCCACGATGTCAGCAGGCTTGACGATCTCAGGACCGGAGATAATGGCGACGTCGTCGCCGCCCATGGGCCGAGCTCGCAGGGCAAAAAGTTCCTTGCGGCGTGCGTCGATGACCGCAAGAACCTCGTTAAACCCGAGGCGGGTACCCGCCAGCGCCAGGACCTCAAGTGAGGAGACACCATATAAGGGGACGTCCCAGGCTCGGGCAAGAGCGCGAGCGGTCATGAGGCCTGCACGCAACCCCGTAAAAGCAGCGGGACCGGTGCCCGCCACGATGGCATCGGGCTTCTCAATACCGGCATGGGCAAGCACGGAAGCCACCATCGGAGTCAATGTTTCTGCGTGATGGCGCGAATCAGTGGAGACTTCACGGGCCAGCTCTGTGATGGTGCCGAGCTCCTCGCGCGCCACTCCCACAATCGAGCGATCCGAGGTATCGATGGTCAGGATGTACATCTCATTCATTCCTATTCGTCAAAATAGCTAGTGGGAGGACAAGGCCAAGAAGGGACAACTTGATGGCTGTTATTCACGCGGCTCGTCACGACCGGACTGGGGAAGTTCAAGAATCGTGACATCTTCGCTCGTGGGCAGGCGCCCGCCGTCGTCGTCCTTTTTCTGACGCTCGTTGGCAGGCTCATCGCCCACGTCACCTCGGTCATAACGCAACCACACGAGTACGCCCACGAGTACGAGGAGGACAACCAAAGCAACAATGGCGTAAATGATGATGTGTCCACCCACTCCGGTTGGGGACGTCGGCGATTCGTTGGTTACGACCGGATCGCTCCCTGCTCCGAGAAGCTCACGGCGGATCTCTTCGAAAGAAGAGAGCTTCACCTCCCCGGCCAGAACCGAGCGGGCCACCGGATCCAAGGGAGAAACAATGCCCTCTGAAGTCACGAGAAACCACGCTCCCAGGTTGTCTTTCCCACCGATGGCGGGCTCGACTACCACACGTTGCTCCGATGTTAACTCGATGAGAGCCGTGGCGAAGTATTCTTCCCCAGTCACCTTCTCCTGCTTGGACTCCCCCGAACGGAAATCGGTCGCGAGAGTTCCTATTGGGTCGCCGTCAAGAAAAAGCGGAGCGACCCAATAGCTTGACATCGCAAGGTTACCTACAGAATCTGTAAAGACCTGGGCGTTCACAGGGGTACCGATAGTTAAGGAGGTCAACTGGTTCGTGGGAATATCAGGCAGGTCCTCGCCAGCATGCGAACGTGCAACACTCAGTCCGGAGGATTCAAACCAACTGGCAGCATCCGCGGCCGGTGGTTCCGTCGCAGCGAATGCTGGAGCAGCGCCCACGCTCACGATCAGCCCCATGGTCACGAGGGCAAGCAACCGCCTGAGCAGTCTCATAACTGCGACCGTAGACTTTCAACAAGTTCAAGCGCGCGAGGGCCAGACCCTTCAATCCTCAAGACGCGCGGAGCATCCACGGATAGATCGTCAACCTCTTCACCAGCGTCCGATCCCTCGGGCCGAATGATCTTGATAGTGAGGCGGTCTTCCGTCAGGACTTCCACCTTTCCTTCGCCCCACTCGACAATCGTCGCAGAGTCTTCGAGTGACGCGTCAAGATCGAGAGCGTCAAGTTCGTCGAGGGAAGACAGCCTGTAGGCATCCACATGGACGAGCTCAGGGCCGCCACGGCGTGAGTGGTGCACCTGGGCAATAACGAAAGTGGGAGAAGCAACACGGCCCGAGACGTCCATGCCCCGGGCAATTCCCTGGGTCAACGTCGTTTTTCCCGCGCCAAGCGGGCCATCCAGCATGACGAGATCCCCACCTTCCAGCAAGGACCCGAGTATCTCGCCCACATGACGCATATCGTCTGCTTCCGGGATCGTTAGCTCCATAGGTTTCTCCTTCTCCAAGGTCATCGCAGCCAGGTCATCGCGGCGCGCGCGATGAAGCCATGCCGGTGCCATGATAGCGCCGTGGTACCCGTGCACCAATGCGGGTCACAATCTCGTATCCGATCGTGCCTGTGACATCGGCCCACTCATCCGCCGTGGGAAGGCCAAATTCCGCGTCTCCGAAGAGCCAGGCGCGTTCACCAACGGTGGTGCCGTAGGGCAATTCTGTGACGAACTGATCCATGCAGACCCGACCTCGGATCCGCGTGCGCGTACCATCAATAACCAACGGCGCGACGTTGGATGCCTTGCGATCAATTCCATCCGAATAGCCGAGAGGAACCACGCCGAGATGCGTGGGACGGTCCGTTCTATCTGTGTGTCCGTATGAGATTCCCGTACCTTCGGGGACGGTACGCTCGGCGATAATCTCCGCAGAGAGTGTCATCGCAGCCCGCAGGCCAATCTGTTGCGCCGAGAGATACCCGGAGTTGGGAGACACCCCGTACAACACAATTCCGGGACGCACCATGTCGTAACGCGCCTTCGGGTGCCACAGGGCTCCCGCGGAGGCCGCGAGGTGATGAATCCGAATATCGAGTCCGGCAGCATCGACGATATGGCGCGCCTCCTCGAAGATGTCAATCTGCTGTTCGGTGAGTCCGCACTCCGGTTCATCCGCACGAGCCAGATGGCTCCACAGGCCGACGACGTCGAACAATCCTTCCGCGACTCCCGCCCGCAGCTTGCCCGCGGCTTCCGCAAGGTTCCACAGGTCAATTCCACCGCGGGCCATGCCGGTATCCACTTTAAGATGTACCTTGGCGGTGATGCCGGTCTTTCGTGCGGCTGTCGCAAGTTCATCAATAGCCCACAGTGCGCCCACGGAGATCTCGAGATCTGCCCGTAACCCGTCACCCAGCGGAGCACCGGGAGCATAAAGCCACGTCAGAATACGTGGCTCGGGGCCTACCTCCTGGCGAAGGTCAAGGGCTTCGGCAAGTTGGGCTACGCCAAGGTAGTCCGCTCCCGCCGCCATCATGGCCTGCGCGCACTGCTGCCGGCCGTGACCGTAAGCATCGGCTTTTACCACGCCAAGGGTGGCCGTCTGCGCCGTAGAGCGAACCAGGCGGAGATTATCGCCAATGGCATCAAGGTCGATATCCGCTACTGCGGGAAATGCTGCATCATGTTCTAAGGTCATTAATTCAACGATTCTGCAATGGCCGTGGGAATTGCTGCTGCGATTTCGGTCGCTCGGATGGGACGGCCACATACATGCCCATCTGGCGCGGATCCGCCTACCGAAGTACCCATGGTAGACGTCTCGGTGATTGTTGTATGTATTGTCCCACTTGCGATTGCCGCTGCACGGCCGTGGAGATAGCATGCCGCGGCTGCCAGGCGCGCAGGTATTCCTCGGCCCTTTCCCAACTCGGCGAGTTCATCACCCCATCCCGCAAGAAGTGCACCCAGTAGCCCCGCCAGCACATCTCCGGCGCCAGCCGTTGCACGCCAAGCGGGAGCTCCCGGCTGTGCGTAGAGCGGATCGTCGGGACCGCACACCACATCGGTGGCCCCCTTAAGAACCACGGTGGCCCCCGTGAGGGTTGCTGCGAGCCGGGCCGCACGAGCCGGAGCGGCACTGATGTCCTCGCGCGTCATGGCTTCTCCCCGCGCCGCAAGCAGAGCAGCAAGCTCACCAGCATGCGGGGTAAGAATCACGGTGGAGGGAACGTCAAGGCTGTTGACCAGCGAGATAGCGCCAGCATCAAGCACCACCGGAATACCTTCGGCAATAGACTCCTCCAGTCGACGCGCTGCCTCGGCAGCCGCCACAGAATTATCCATGTCTACTCCTGAGCCGATCACCCACGCCTGGACGCGGCCCATGTCCGACACAGTCTCGGGATGGTGGGAGATGACCAACTCGGTCAGCTCGCGCGGCCCGGCATAACGCACCATGCCCGGGCCACCGGCATGTGCAGCCGCTACAGAGAGCAGCGCCGCACCCGGATAGCGTGGAGATCCCGTCATCAACCCAACGACACCTCGGGTGTACTTATGGGAATCCGGCCCGGGGTAGTCCCAGAGATCAGCGATATCCCAAGAATCCAGCGAGAGGAGAGCTGGCTCGGGCGGGAGGTGCTCCCTCAATCCCAAATCTACCTCGACGAGTTCGCCCACGTAACGCCGCCCCGGATCCAGCACCAATCCCGGCTTGGGGGCGCCCATGGTCACGGTAATATCGGCGCGGAACACCGGCCCCGATAGCACACCGTCATCTGCACCCACGCCGGAGGGAATGTCAATGGCTACCGCCAGCGGCTCCACGGCGGAACTTTCTCGGATCTCGCCGAGAATCTGCACTAGCGTAGCGTGAGGTTCCCGCAACCGGCCGCGAGCGCCAATTCCCACAAGCCCATCGAGCCACACATCCGCGGCGATCGCCACACGCGTCACGACATCCCGTGCCTCGGCCGCATCATTCACAGAGGATATCCTGACGCCGGAGCGTTCCGCCGCCGCGAGCCCCGTGGTGTGCGGAGTCCCGCACACCACGGCATGAACGGCCATACCACGCCGCGCCAAATATGCCGCGGCGTGGAGGGCATCGCCTCCATTGTTACCCGCACCTACCAGCGCCAACACACGGGTACCGGGAATGCCCAGGCCGCTGCGCCGCCGGTGGGAGATCACCGTCATAGCAACCGCATAGGATGCTCGTTCCATGAGCGGAACCCCAGCATCCAGCAATGGAGCTTCAGCGGCTCGAATGGCGTCGCTGCGGTAGGCGCGTAGCATGATGTACCTCTCCAGGGTTATTCGACTGTCACCACGGACAAGACAAACTACTTACTCGACTGTCACAGACTTGGCGAGATTGCGCGGCTTGTCCACGTCGTGCCCCTTGACCTTCGCCAACTCTGAGGCAAAGATCTGCAGCGGCACCACTGTCACCAGCGGCATCATGAGCGTTGGGGTGGAGCGAGGCACCCAGAACACGTGATCCGCGTACTGTGCTGCTTCGTCGTCGCCCTCCTCGGCGATCGCGATGGTACGGGCGCCACGAGCCTTAACCTCCTGAAGGTTGGAGACAACCTTCGAATGCAGCAGCGGACGGCGCGGGGTCGGCACGATAACGAACACCGGCAGCCCCTCCTCGACCAGCGAGATCGGCCCGTGCTTGAGCTCGCCAGCGGCGAATCCCTCGGAATGAATGTAGGCGATTTCCTTGAGCTTGAGCGCACCCTCCAGGGCCACCGGGAAACCAACGTGGCGGCCCAGGAAAAGCACCGAGGTGACGTCCTTCATGGCGCGCGCCAGATTCCTGACGTCCTCTTCATAGGACAAAACTTCTTCAATGCGACCAGGCATCTTAGCCAGCTCGTCGAGGTAGGTGGCCACTTCATCCTGGTACTTGTTGCCCCGCAGCTCGGCCAGGTAAAGGCCCAGCAGGTAGCAGGCAGCAATCTGAGCAATAAAGGCCTTCGTCGAGGCTACGGCCACCTCAGGTCCCGCGTGGGTGTAAAGAACCGCGTCAGACTCACGAGCGATGGTGGACCCGTAGGTATTAACGATGGCCAATACCTTGGAACCCTGCTCGCGGGCGTGACGGATAGCCATGATAGTATCCATCGTCTCGCCGGACTGGGACATCGCCACTACGAGAGTCTTCTCGTTGACCACAGGATCGCGGTAGCGGAACTCGTGTGCCAGCTCTACTTCCACCGGGATACGGCACCAGTGCTCGATGGCGTACTTGGCCACATGGCCCGCATAGGCAGCGGTACCACAAGCAACAACGATGATCTTGTCCACCCGGCGCATCACCGACTCAGAAATGCGCATTTCATCCAGCTTGAGCTGTCCATCCTTGGTGGTGCGGCCACGTAGCGTCTCCGCAACAGCCATGGGCTCCTCGTGGATTTCCTTATCCATGAAGGTGTCGTATCCACCCTTGACGGCGGCGCTCACGTCCCAATCAACCTCGAATGTCTTGCCCTCTTCCGGGTTGCCATCAAAATCGACAACCTGCACGGTGTCGGGGGTAATACGGACGATGCGATCCTGGCCCATCTCCATGGCGCGGCGCGTCTGGCCGACAAAGGATGCCACGTCTGAACCGAGGAAGTTTTCGCCGTCGCCCAAACCAACAACGAGTGGCGAGTTACGGCGTGCTGCAACGATCGCGTCCGGGTTCTCAGCATCAAGACCCACCAGGGTGAAAGAACCTTCCAGGCGGGAGGCAAGGCGGCACATGGCGGCGAGGAGGTCGTCATCCTTGGCTAGTTCAAGTGCCAGCTGGTGCGAGGCAATTTCGGTGTCCGTTTCAGATACCGGAATGATCCCCTGCTCGGCCAGTTCATCGGCCAGCTGCTGATAGTTCTCAATAATGCCGTTGTGCACAACCGCAACACGGCCGTCAAAGCTCACGTGCGGATGGGCGTTCGTATCAGTGGGGCCACCGTGTGTTGCCCATCGGGTATGTCCGATAGCTGCGGTGCCAGGATCCAGAGGATCCTTTTCCAGCGCCTTCCTCAGGTTGTCCAGGCGTCCGGCCTTCTTCGCGACCTTCATACCCTCGGGGCCCGCGATAGCTACACCCGCCGAGTCATACCCGCGGTACTCGAGACGCGCGAGTCCTTCCAATACGACATCAAGCGGGCGATTGGTTGCCTCATTTGATCCGACATATCCTACGATTCCACACATGTAGCAATTCTAACTGCCGCTACCTTTCTCTCCTACACACACGTGTTCACCCGAAGCCGTAAGATTTGGCACTATGGACCCTACCCGTGCGCTTTCCCACGTCCTCTCCTTCACGCACGACCAGTGGAGTGCCTTGGCGCAAACCACTCCCTTGCCACTGACTCGCAACGATATTCGGCGTCTCTCTTCCCTGGGAGATCCCATCGAGTTGGACGAAGCCGATGCCATCTACCGGCCGCTATCAGCACTGTTACAGATGTACACGGCCGAAGTGGGGCGCCTTCACCGCAGAACCTCAGAGTTTCTTGGTTTGCAGGAACAGCGCACACCCTTTGTTATTGCTATCGCCGGGTCCGTTGCCGTAGGAAAGTCGACGACGGCGAGGCTCCTTCAGGAGTTGTTACGCCGCTGGCCAGCCACTCCCAAAGTTGATCTCGTCACTACGGACGGTTTCCTCTACCCCAACGCGGTTCTGGAAGAGCGCGGGCTGATGGATCGTAAAGGATTTCCCGAGTCCTACGACAGGGCCGCCCTCCTCAACTTCCTGAAGCAGGTGAAAGCTGGTGTTCCGCATATCCAAGCGCCAGTCTACGACCACGTCACCTATGACATCGTGCCTGGAAAGTTCCGCTCCGTCGAGCACCCGGACATCTTGATCCTCGAAGGGCTCAACGTTCTTCAGCCCCCGCGCACTGCCTCGAAAGAACTACTTGCCGTCTCTGACTTCTTCGATCTCTCCGTCTACGTGGATGCCGACGTTGAAGATCTTGAGCGCTGGTACCTCGAACGCATTTTCAAGCTGCGGGAACTCGCCTTCAACCACCCCCAGGCGTACTTTCACCAGTTCGCTTCGATGCCCGACGACGAACTTGAAGCCAGGGGCCGTGACATTTGGCGGCGCGTCAACCTGCCCAATCTCGTTGAAAACATCGCCCCAACCCGCTCTCGTGCGGACATCGTGTTACGCAAGGGACCTGAGCACAAGGTTTCTGAGGTGTGGTTGCGCAAGTTATAGCGAGCAGACATCACAACGCCCTACGCAGCGCCGTCGTCGTCACTGTCGGAATGTAGGCGGCCCGAGAGCAACCGATCGATAACAATCCCGATCACCGTACCCGCCACCACTCCCATAAGCATGGACAGCAGGGGCTTCCCGGCAAGGAGGTGCCCTGCACCCACACCCATGCCGAGCATAAAAGCCGCCCAAAGTACAGAGGTGATGGCGGCTAGGATCATAAACCGCGACCGCGGATATCCCGCCGCTCCCACGCACATATTGACGATGACTCGGACTCCCGGGAGGAAACGGGCAGCAAGAATGTAGGCGGCGCCGTGTGTGCGCAACCTCCGGCGTACTGCATCAAGCCGGCGCCCGCCCTTTTCTGTCGAAAAGTATCGGATGCGCTCAATTGGTAGAAAACTCCCCACGACATAGGCGAGATTCTCTCCCACAAATGCTCCGGCGAAAGCTACACAGCCGACAAGAACTAGCGGCGGTCCCTCCCCCTGAGGAGCCAACGTTCCGAGAGAAATAAGGAGTACTTCAGAAGGAACGAGCGGCACCAATCCGTCCATGGCTACCAGCGCAAACAACAGAAAAAGTGCCCATGGGGATGTCGAGGAGGCGAGAATCCACTCCTCCATTCTTTCCCCTTTCCATCGAAGTCACGCCACTAGGTCGTGGCCTCCTGCGGATGCCACCGCCCAACCCATCGGCGCAACCTCTAACGATACGGGGCTGACACTCAGTAGTGCCAGCCCCGTATGGTCCGTTAGCTCTTACGTCAGCGGGAGACGTTCTTTGACCACCTCGGCGAGCTTCTGGGCGACGTCGTCCGCTTCCTCCTGCGTCGCAGCTTCAACCATGACGCGCACCAGCGGCTCGGTTCCTGACGGACGGAGCAACACGCGGCCCGTCTCACCCAGGCGCTCCTCAGCGGTGGCAACGGCAGCCGCCAGCTCCTCATCGGAATCCGCCTTGCGCTTGTCCACGTTCGGGACGTTGACGAGCGTTTGAGGAAGACGCTGCACGATCGATCCAAGTTCAGCCAGAGTCTTTCCACTCTTCGCCACCTCGGCAGCAATAAGAAGTGCGGTGAGGGTGCCGTCTCCGGTCGTTGCGTGGTCAAGGAAAATCACATGGCCGGACTGCTCACCGCCAAGAACATGGTTGCCCTCGCGCATCGCTTCGAGCACGTAGCGGTCTCCCACACCAGTTTGTACCGTTGTGATGCCGGCGGCGCGCATGGCAAGAATGAGCCCCAGATTCGACATGACCGTCACCACAAGGGTGTCATTCGTCAGGCGGCCCTGCTCCTTCAACGAGACAGCCAGCAGACCCATGATCTGATCGCCGTCCACCATGTTGCCTTCGTGATCAACCGCAAGGCAACGATCCGCATCGCCGTCGAAAGCCACACCAAAATTGGCACCGGTTGCCACAACCGTTTCCTGGAGCTGCTCAGGATGGGTAGAACCACAGTTTGCGTTGATGTTGTAACCATCGGGCTCAGCATTAATAACGATGACCTCTGCGCCGCAGCGACGCAAAGCCTCGGGGGCAACAGCGGACGTCGCGCCATTGGCGCAATCCACGACGATCTTGAGCCCTTCCAGCGATACATCAATCGAGGACACCAGGTGGCTGATGTACGCCTCATCGGCGGTCTCTACCGATGTTGTAATCTGGCCGACTCCGGCGCCGGTGGGGCGGGACCACGTCTTACCCAGGAGGGACTCAATTTCATCCTCCAGGGCATCTTCCAACTTGAAACCACCGCCGGCAAAGAACTTGATGCCATTGTCCTGCATAGGATTGTGCGACGCAGAAATGACAACACCAAGGTCAATGCCATCACTGGCGGTGAGGAATGCCAATCCTGGAGTAGGGAGCACGTCTACATGCTCCACATCAACTCCTGCGGATGCCAGGCCGGCGGCCATTGCCTGCGCCAGCATCGCTCCTGAAATCCTGGTGTCTCGTGCGATCACCGCACGAGGACGGCGGCCTTCCACCGACTTAACTAAGACGCGGGCGGCCGAATCGCCCAGGGTAAGTGCCAGATTTGCGGTGACTTCACGGTTTGCGAGTCCGCGCACGCCATCTGTGCCGAACAATCGGGGCATGTGTTCCTCCTCGGAAACGGGTACGTGCCGATTATTCCATCCGCGCCTGTTCTCTTGCTGAGAATCACGGCTTTTTGGCCGCATGTCACTAGAACAGAAGTCGTCACCCAAAGAATTGAGGAAAATGGAAAGGATTGAGCCCGCGGAAGCTCTCCGCGGGCTCAATCCTTTCCAAAAAACTCAATCCTTCGAGATTGTTCCAAAGGTGAGGGAGAGTAAGAAAACGGGCGCACAGAATGGGGATGCTGGCGCGCAAGAATAGTGGGCAGGCGAACAACTAAGACGCACATGAGGGGCCCTGCCGTGTGGCAGAGCCCCTCATGAAGCTTGCTGAAGAATCAGCGCTTCGAGAACTGCGAAGCCTTGCGAGCCTTCTTGAGGCCAGCCTTCTTGCGCTCAACAGCGCGGGCATCGCGGGTCAGGAAGCCGGCCTTCTTGAGGGTGGCGCGATTGTTCTCGCGGTCAATCTCATTGAGGGCGCGGGCAATTCCCAGGCGCAGAGCGCCAGCCTGGCCGGAGATGCCGCCACCGTTGATGCGAGCAACAACATCGAAGCGACCCTCAAGGTCAAGCAGAGCGAACGGCGAGTTGACGAGCTGCTGGTGCAGCTTGTTCGGGAAGTAATCCTCGAGCGTACGCCCGTTGATCTTCCATTCGCCGGTTCCGGGGATGAGGCGGACGCGGGCGACGGCTTCCTTGCGGCGGCCGAGCGCCTGGCCCGGGGCGGTCAGGGACGCGCCCTGGCCGGTGCGGGGAGCTTCGCTCTCCGAGGTGTAGGAGCCGACGAATTCCTCGTCGAGCTCGGTGTCAATCGTGGTCTCAGCCATTATTTAACGTCCTGTTCCGGGAAAGCTCACTGAGCAATCTTCTTGAGCGAGTACTGCTCAGGCTGCTGGGCCTGGTGCGGATGCTCGGCACCGCGGTAGACCTTGAGCTTCTTGAGCTGCTGACGGCCAAGGGTGTTCTTCGGGAGCATTCCTGCAACTGCCTTCTCCACGGCCTTCTCAGGCTTGGTGGCAAGCAGCTCGGTGTAAGAGGTAGCCTTCAGACCGCCCGGGAAACCCGAGTGGCGGTATGCAAACTTCTGCTCGCGCTTGCTTCCAGTCAACGCAACCTTGTCAGCGTTGACGATGATGACGTAATCGCCACCATCAGCGTTCGGCGCGAAGGAGGGCTTGTGCTTCCCACGGAGCAGGGTGGCAACCTGAGCTGCCAGTCGGCCAAGGACAACATCGGTGGCATCAATGACATACCACTTAGCATCGACGTCGCCAGGCTTCGGTGAATACGTGCGCACGGGCGTAGCCTTCATTTCTTGTTATGGGGCACGCGAATGTGAAGCGGTGCGTCCCCCAAGGATAAGGGTCAAGTTGTCTGTCACTGCATCGGCGAGTGGGAAAAACACCGGGCATGCAGCATGCACAACAACTATCAAGGATAATGGCGAATCTTCAGGCGGTCAAAGGGCTCAGGGGCATTCGTCCAATGGAATGGGCCACACCGAGTATTCATACTCTGTTCAAGCTGCCCCGATTATGACTTCTCAGGCAAACAGTCCGACATGATTCTCTGCAATCTCAGTCGCCTATTCCACTATTCCACGCACCCGCACTCTCGCACATTCCGCGTCAGCGCCGCCCGCGCAGCGAGTTCCTGGTCCGGAGGGTAAACGACATTCTGCAAGGTAAGCGGATGAGGCGGGGCCACCACTACCTCCCCGTTCCGGTTTTTCTCCGCGAGCCGACGCGCGGGCCACTCCACGTCACGTTTTCCATGTCCAACCCGCAGCAACGACCCTACAAGCGTGCGAACCATCGAATGACAGAACGCGTCCGCTTGCGCGGTAAGTTCAATGAGCCCGTCACGGCGATGGGCTTCCAAAACCTGGAGCTCACGGATCGTCGTCGCTCCTTCTCTCGGTTTGCAGTAGGAAATGAAGTCGTGTTCCCCGAGGAGTCCCCGTGCAGCCTGGTTCATCGCGTCGACGTCGACCTGTTCCGCAACCCACAGAACATCTCGCCTCCGCAACGGGTCAAATCCCGCCGGGTTATCGCAGATCCGGTACGTGTAGGAACGTGAGATCGCAGAAAACCGCGCATCAAAGTCCGGTGGTACTACACGAGCCCGATAGACGACGACGTCGGCCGAACCTTTCGGACCATCGGCCTCGCGCGCGAGCAGGGCGTTGACGCGGCGCACGAGTGAGATTTCGGGAGGGAAGTCAGAACGTCCAGGTAGCGAAGAATAGGACGATGGGTCGACGTCGAAGTTCACCACCTGGCCGCGGGCGTGCACTCCGGCGTCGGTACGGCCCGCGACGGTCAGGACAATAGTCGTGCGGAAAATCGTCGAGAGTGCTCCGGCGAGAACTCCTTCAACCGTCCGTTGGCCCGGTTGTGCAGCCCAGCCGTGAAATTCGGTACCGTCATAGGCTAAATCGAGCCGAATCCGTAATTGATGCGCTACCGTCGAATCCATGAACGAAGTGTCCCACACCGGGCCCGAGCAGCCCAAGCCACGGTTGCGTACCCTCGCCGTCGACTGCGGCGGCGGTGGAATCAAGACGAGCCTTCTCGACGAGGGGGGCTTCCAGATCGGACAAGCCCAACGCACGGCCTTGCGCTATCCCCTCTCACCCGAGGATCTTCTCGGAATCGTTGCTCAGCACGCCGAGCACACCGAAGGTTTCGAGCGGATCACCCTGGGAATGCCCGGGATGATTCGGCATGGCATCGTCGTCTACACGCCCCATTACATTCGCAAGGCTGGCCCGCATACGAAGGTATTACCCGAACTCGCCGCGGCCTGGGACCATCTCGATATGCGCCGGGCGCTGGAGATTCGATTCGGCGTACCGGCCCTCGTTCTCAACGATGCCGAGGTAGCTGCCGCGGGCGTCGTGTCAGGATCGGGTGTCGAGCTCGTCATCACGCTAGGAACCGGGCTTGGTAACGCTCTCATCGATAACGGGCGATTAGCCCCGCATCTGGAGATATCTCACGCCCCTATGCGCTGGGGGCTCACGTACGACGACGTCATTGGCGAAGCCGAACGCATTCGCCTCGGCGATACGGCGTGGTCGCGCCGTGTTCTTAAGGCCGTGGAGTCCTTGGTACCGGTCTTTCGCTGGGACAAGCTCTATTTGGGAGGCGGCAATGCGGCCCGCATCGTCCCGTCGGTGCGCGCCAAGCTGGGACCCGAGGTTGTCTTTATTCCTAATGCCGCCGGAATGAATGGTGGCGTCCGAGCCTGGTCCATGGTCGCCGAGGAAGACGGCTCTCTCACATCGCTAGGAGAGGCCCGTCCCGTGGAAAGCTCCTCCCCTGATGGGTGGGACTTCCCGGACTGACGAAAGAGACGCGCAAGGAGACAAGAGAGCCACACAGGGAGTCGGGAGAAGATATCGAGACGTGCGGACGTCGTCGTACATGCCACACGGCGCCGTCGTCGCACATACGAATCCACATCCGGAGAGGTCACCATTTCATGGACAGGCCACACCAACCAACCGTGACCTCTCCGCGAGAACGTGGCCTCGTCCAATGCTGAAGCAGTGGAGCGGCGCCGTCGTCGTTAACGGACACCCTCCCGATACAACGAAGTGGGGCCCCATCCGTACGGATGGGGCCCCACTTCGTTGCCTCAACTATCTCTCAATAGCCTCGGCCACACGTCACTTGTCGGACTCGGCAGCTTCCTCAGCGGGAGCTTCCTCGGTAGCCTCAACGACGTCCTCAGCTGGCTCCTCGGTCAGAGCTGCAGCGTGCTTGGCGGCCTTCTCGGCCTCAGCCACGACAGCCTGCTTCGGGGAAACCTTCTCGGTCACCAGGGAGATAACAGCCATAGGGGCGTTGTCACCCTTACGGTTGCCGATCTTGGTGATACGGGTGTAGCCACCGTTGCGCTCCTGGAACAGCGGAGCAAGTTCCTCGAAGAGGATGTACGCGCTCTCGCGGTCATTGAGGACGCGAAGTGCCTGACGACGGTTGTGGGTATCGCCGCGCTTAGCCTTGGTGATCAGCTTCTCCATGTGGGGCTGAACGGCCTTGGCACGGGACTCCGTGGTGGTGATCGACTTGTGCTCGATCAGGGCCTTGCACAAGTTAGCGATGATGTGGCGCTGGTGAGCGGCGGATCCGCCCAGGCGCGCGCCCTTGGTGGGCTTAGGCATTGTAGTTGTCTCCTATGAAGTGTGCGGGGCTCAGCCCTGCAAGTCGTCGCTGAACTGCATCGTGTAGTTATCCTCGCCATAACCGGAGAGGTAACCGGCGGGTGAATCCTTCAGTCGCAGATCGAGCTTCGCCAGCTCGTCCTTGACATCTTCGATCGACTTCGCACCGAAGTTGCGGATATCGAGCAGATCGGCTTCCGAACGCTGGATGAGTTCGCCAATGGTATGAATGCCCTCGCGCTGCAAGCAGTTCTTGGAGCGAGCCGGAAGGTTAAGAATCTCGATCGGACGCAGCAGATCGGAGGACTGGGTCTCTACCACGGGGGCGGGGCCAATCTCGATACCCTCGGCCTCGGTGTTGAGATCCACGCACAGGCCAAAGAGCTCAACGAGCGTCTTGCCAGCCGAAGCGAGCGCATCGCGCGGGTTAGTCGAAGGCTTTACTTCAACATCCAGAACGAGGCGATCGAAATCGGTGCGCTGCTCCACACGGGTAGCCTCGACCTTGTAGGAGACCTTGAGAACTGGGGAGTAGATCGAGTCGATCGGAATACGACCGATCTCGTCATCCAGACCCTTGTTCTGAGCGGCGGACACGTAGCCACGGCCACGCTCCACGGTCAGGTCCACTTCAATCTTGCCCTTTTCGTTGAGGGTGGCGATATGAAGGTCAGGGTTATGAATCTCCACGCCGGACGGCGGGGTGATATCAGCTGCGGTGACCTCGCAGGGTCCCTGCTTGCGCAGGTACATGAGCACCGGCTCGTCCTGTTCAGAGGAGACAACCAGTTCCTTGAGGTTGAGGATGATCTCGGCAACGTCTTCCTTCACACCGGACATGGTGGAGAACTCATGGAGTACGCCATCAATGCGGATGGAGGTCACTGCAGCGCCCGGGATGGACGAGAGCAGTGTGCGACGCATGGAGTTGCCGAGGGTGTAGCCAAAACCAGGCTCCAGCGGCTCAAGAATGAACTTTGAGCGGTCATCAGAAACCTGTTCTTCGGTGAGAACAGGACGCTGAGAGATCTGCACGATTCTTTCCTTTCAACGAACGCCCACTATTTGACGCTCGAAAAATACCCGGCAGCCCTCTATCTGACTGCGCGAGGGGAGGTCCGAGCCTTAACGGCCCGAACCAGGGATACGGCCGAGGCCGCGAAGATCAAACGCGGCGGCGCTTGGGAGGACGGCAGCCGTTGTGCGCCTGGGGAGTCACGTCGGAAATCGAGGTAACTTCCAGACCGGATGCGGTCAGGGAACGAATGGCGGTCTCGCGGCCCGAACCGGGACCCTTAACGAAGACGTCAACCTTCTTCATACCCTGCTCCATAGCGGAACGGGCAGCGTTCTCGGCGGCGAGCTGAGCGGCGTACGGGGTCGACTTACGGGAACCCTTGAAGCCAACCTGGCCGGACGAGCAGGATGCGATAACGGCGCCGGTCGGGTCCGTGATGGACACGATGGTGTTGTTGAAGGTCGACTTGATGTGGGCCTGACCCACAGCAATGTTCCGACGCTCCTTGCGGCGCGGACGACGGTTGCCGGAGGCAGCCTGACGAGTCTTAGGGGGCATGATCTACTTTCTTCTCTCGAAACTCTCGACGGGGAGGCCTTACTTGGCCTTCTTCTTGCCTGCAACGGTGCGCTTCGGTCCCTTACGGGTACGCGCGTTGGTCTTGGTGCGCTGGCCATGAACCGGCAGGCCACGACGATGGCGCAGGCCCTGGTAGCAGCCGATCTCAATCTTGCGGCGAATATCGGCCTGGACCTCGCGGCGCAGGTCACCCTCGACCTTGTAGTTCTCGTCGATGTGATTCTTGAGCTTGACCAGATCGTCTTCGGTCAGATCCTTGACGCGCACGTCCGGGTTCACACCGGTTGCTGCAAGGGTCTCCGTCGCACGAGTGCGGCCAATGCCGTAGATGTAGGTGAGCGCAATCTCAACCCGCTTCTCGCGGGGGAGGTCAACGCCAGAGAGACGTGCCAATTTCTTAGCTCCTGTTTATTTGCCGAAGGTGTGGAACACTGCCATCCCGGCGAGTCTCGCGCCGGGCCCCGGCCTTCGGACCGAGGGATTCTTTGAATTTTTCTTCAAAAGGACAGTGCGTGGGATTGCGGGCGGGACCCGCTACGTCAGATTAACCCTGACGCTGCTTGTGCCGAGGGTTCTCGCAGATCACCATAACGCGACCGTGCCGGCGGATAACCTTGCACTTGTCGCAGATCTTCTTGACGCTGGGCTTGACCTTCATTGTGGTTCTTCCTCTTGCCGTCCAGCTGCCGCCAGAAGGCGATAGCACTGGGGGGCTACTTGTAGCGGTAGACGATTCGACCGCGGTTGAGATCGTAAGGCGTCAACTCCACGACAACACGATCTTCCGGGAGAATCTTGATGTAGTGCTGACGCATCTTGCCTGAGATGTGAGCAAGCACAACGTGCCCATTCTCCAACTCGACACGGAACATAGCGTTGGGGAGTGCCTCGACGACAGATCCCTCAACCTCGATGACGCCATCTTTCTTCGCCATAACCCTCGCTAACAGTCAAAACGGGCTCTCACCGGGTTGTGAGAAACCGTATACGCCACACCCGTGGGCATGACGTACCGGGAATCAATAGTACTCGTCGGTGTGAAGACGGGAAAGTCCCGGCAGGGTGTAACTGCTCACGGCATTGTGGGATTCGTAGAGAACAGATCCAGATAGCAGGAGCACTCACGAAAGGCATTGGATGCTCGACGACGACGAAAACCGAACCTACGAGCGTCCACACTCGGCTTTCGTTCGCCCTTGCCACGTTACAATGCCCGGGCTCTGTAGCCCGGGCATTGTAAAAGTTAATCAATCACCAAGAGGAACGGGAGTCACTCCATAGGGAGCCAAACCGGCCTCTCCCCCGTCGGGAGCTGTGAGCACCCAGATCCCAGCCGCGTGGATGGCAACTTCGTGCTCCCAGTGGCAGGCGTCAGATCCGTCTTGTGTTACGACGGTCCAGTCGTCAGCCAGTGTCTTATTAGCCTGATCGCCCGCGGTGAGCATGGGTTCGATACAGAGCACCATTCCGGCTTTGAGTTTTTCGCCGCGTGAACGCGTGCGATAGTTGGGTACGTCTGGGGCCATGTGCATCTTGGAACCGATTCCATGCCCCACATAGTCCTCGACGATTCCCGGCTGAGGATCGGGAAGCGACACAACAAAATCATCGATAGCACGGCCGACGTCGCCAATATGAGAACCCGTCGCCAGAGCAGCGATCCCCCGCCACATGGCTTCTTCGGTGAGTGCGCTCAATCGCTCGCGAGAAGCCGAGACCTCAGAATCACCCCCGGGAATGACCATCGAGATGGCAGCATCTCCATGCCAGCCATCCACAACGGCTCCACAATCGAAAGACACCAGATCACCAGGATGCAGCACCCTGTCGCCAGGAATTCCGTGCACGATCACCTCGTTGACCGAGGTGCAAATCTGCCCCGGATATCCGTAGTAGCCAAAGAAGTTTGACTTTGCTCCAGCAGCTTGGAGAACCTCCAAGGCGATGGCATCCGCCTCAGCGGTCGTCATTCCTGCTTTGACGCGGGTACGGAGCGCCGTATGAATATCAGCGACGACGAGACCCGCCCGGCGGATCTTACGAATCTGGTCAGCAGTCTTATATTCGATCTTCTCGCGGCGCGCCATCAGCCTCGTGCGTCCAAAAACTCGTCGAGGGCCACACGGACGCGTCCGGCAACTTCCTCGATGCTGCCAATGCCGTCCACCTGGATGAGCTTGCCGCGGGCACCGTACAGCTTGATCAGCGGTTCGGTTTGGGCGTGGTAGAGATCAATGCGGTGGCGGATAACTTCCTCGGTGTCATCTTTGCGGTTCTGCTCCGATGCTCTGCCCAACAAACGCTGGATCGCGGCGTCGTCGTCGGCACCAATCTCCAGAACGGCGTCAAGCTCGATACCGAGATTCGCGAAGATACCATCAAGTGCACCAACCTGCTCAGGGTTGCGAGGATAGCCATCCAGGAGGAAGCCGTTCACCGCGTCCGGCTCAGCGAGGCGTTCCGTCACCATCCGGTTCGTCACTTCATCGGGGACGAGCTCGCCCCTCGATGTATAGGACTCGGCCAAACGACCAAGTTCATCACCGGCGGCCGCATGGGCACGAAAAATCTCACCGGTGGAGATTGCCGGAATACCGAGAGAATCGCACAGCAACTTGGCCTGCGTACCCTTGCCCGCACCTGGGGGGCCTACAAGAATAAGACGAACTGACACGAGAAACTTCTTTCTAGGCGGAAGATGAGTCACCGCCCCGGCGACCGGATCCTAGCGCAGGAACCCGTCGTAGTGGCGCTGCTGAAGCTGAGCGTTGATGTCCTTCACAGTCTGGAGCCCAACACCCACAAGAATAATGATAGAGGTTCCACCGAAGCCACCACCCATAATTCCTAACTGGGAAAAGACAATGGTCGGAAGCAGCGCAATAATCGCGAGGTAGAACGCACCCACCCAGGTAATGCGGCTTGATACGTACTGCAGATACTCCGCCGTCGGGCGCCCCGCACGAATTCCAGGGATGAAGCCTCCGTAGCGCTTCATATTGTCCGCAACCTCTTCCGTATTGAACGTAATCGAGGTGTAGAAGAACGCAAAGAAGATGATGAGAAGCGCAAACAGCGTCAGGTAAAGCGGCGACCCGTTATTCATGTGGATGGCAATCCACTGCGCCCAGCTGCTCGTTGGATCGGCGAACGAAACGAGCATCGTCGGCAACATTAGAATCGAGGACGCGAAGATCACGGGGATCACGTTTGCCATGTTGATGCGGATAGGCAGGTAGGTGGTGGATCCGCCGTAGGTGCGGCGCCCGATCACGCGCTTCGCGTACTGGACCGGGATACGACGCTGGCTCTGCTCCACGAAGACCACCACAACGGTGATGGCGAGGAAGAGCGCGAGAACCAGGACGACAGCCCACCAGCCGCCGTCGGACTGGGAAACGTTGAGCAGCATGCTCGGGAAGCTCGCTGCGATACCTGTGAAGATGAGGATGGACATGCCCTGTCCCACGCCACGCTCGGTGATAAGTTCTGCCATCCACATGATGAGGCCGGTGCCGGCGGTCATGGTGAGAATCGCAAGAACGTAGGTGAGCGGGCCAGCGTTCGGGATCGGGTCAACAGAGCAGCCCTGGAAGAGCTGGTTGTTGGCAACCGAGATAACGACTGAGCTCTGCAGAATTCCAAGACCGATCGTCAAGTAGCGCGTGTACTCGGTGAGTTTGGCGGTACCGGACTGTCCCTCTTTATGCAGTTCCTCGAAGCGCGGGATAACTACGCGCATCAACTGAACGATGATCGACGCGGTGATGTAGGGCATGATTCCCAACGAGAACACCGACAACTGCATCATGGCACCGCCGGAGAACAGATTCACCATGGACAGAAAGTCGCCGGAACCTGACTGCTCCATACACATCTGGACATTACGAATGGAGACACCCGGAGTCGGAATGAAAGTACCCAGTCGATAGATGGCCATGATCGCCATCGTGAACAGCAGCTTGCGCCGCAGATCTGGGGTGCGGAATGCCGCCGCAAACGCCTTGATCAAGATTCCTCCATCAATTCAGGGCCTGTACCACGCTCAGAAATGCATGAGTTGAGGGCACAGTGCGCCCTATACCCGACTTACTATACCTGGGATGTACTAACGCACGAAAAAGTAGCGGCCCTTCGGACCACCACTTCACAAGACAAATACCTTGGTCAGAGCGTCTCATAGGTGCCCCTACGAAGCTCGCTTTTGCTGCTCAGGGCCGGTATCGCGGGGTTTGATACGACACCCGGTCGATGGTCTCCCATGAGCACATCGGCAGGTCACTACATTTAAGTGGGATGTGCCACGCATTTTTCTGGAGGAAGAACATCCCGCTGTATGAGCCTCTCCCCTTCCCAAGGCAATGAGGCCCCGGGATGAATCCCGGGGCCTCATTAAACGATCGCTAGATTCAGCGAGCGGACACAGATCCGCCAGCTGCCTCGATCTTGGTCTTTGCAGACTCGGACCAGGCATCGACAGTCACGTCAAGCTTGACGCTGATGTCGCCCTGACCCAGAACCTTCACCAGTGACTTCGGGCGCACGGCACCCTTAGCCACCAGATCCTCGACGGTCACAGTGCCACCCTGCGGGAACAGCTCAGAAAGAGCGCCCACATTGACGACCTGGTACTCGACACGGAACGGGTTCTTGAATCCACGCAACTTGGGCAGACGCATATGAATCGGCATCTGGCCGCCCTCAAAGTTTGCGGGGACCTGGTAGCGAGCCTTCGTACCCTTGGTACCACGGCCAGCAGTCTTACCCTTGGAACCCTCACCACGACCCACGCGGGTCTTGGCCTTCTTGGCACCGGGGGCAGGACGCAGATGGTGGACCTTCAGGACGTGCGTGGCCTCGTTCTTCTCCTCAGCCATCAGTCAACCTCCTCCACGGTCACAAGGTGAGCAACAGTGCGAATAGCACCGAGCACCTCGGGGCGATCCTCACGAACCACCGACTGGCCAATGCGGCGCAGTCCGAGGGTACGAAGAGTATCCTTCTGATTCTGCTTGCCACCAACGGTGGACTTAACCTGAGTGATCTTCAGCTGTGCCATCATGCACCAACTCCAGCGGCGGCAGCCTCGTTCTCCGCCTTAGCGGCCTCGGCTTCCTTATCGGCGCGAGCCTTGGCATCAGCCTCGGCGCGGGCACGCAGCATGAACTCGGGAGCAACACGCTCAAGCGGCAGGCCGCGGCGTGCCGCCACAGACTCAGGCTGCTCGAGCTGCTTGAGAGCAGCCACGGTTGCGTGCACGATGTTGATCGCGTTCGACGAACCAAGCGACTTGCTCAGCACGTCGTGGATTCCCGCGCACTCCAGGACGGCGCGCACCGGACCACCGGCGATAACGCCGGTACCGGGAGCGGCCGGACGCAGCAGGACAACGCCTGCGGCATCCTCACCCTGAACGAGGTGCGGAATTGTGGTGCCAATGCGGGGGACACGGAAGAAGTTCTTCTTAGCCTCTTCGGTGCCCTTGGCAATAGCCGCAGGAACTTCCTTGGCCTTGCCGTATCCCACGCCAACGGTGCCGTTGCCATCGCCCACCACAACAAGTGCGGTGAAGGACATGCGACGACCGCCCTTGACGGTCTTGGCGACTCGGTTGATGGTAACGACGCGCTCCAGGAACGCGCTCTTCTCCTCGGTACGACGCTCGCGACGATCGCCACGACGTCCTTCCCGGCGGTTACCACGCTCGTTGTTTTCTTCCGGGTTGTTACCCCGGCCTCGCTGCTGTGCAGCCATGGTTTAAACCTCTTCTCGCTCTCGCGCGCTCACAGGGTAAGCCCGGACTCGCGGGCGCCATCGGCCACCGCAGCCACACGGCCGTGGTACTTGTTACCGCCGCGATCAAACACGACGGCCGAGATGCCAGCCTCCAGCGCACGCTTGGCGACGAGTTCGCCAACCATGCGGGACTTATCAACCTTGTTGCCCTCTGCGTCACGAACGGAAACTTCGAGAGTCGAAGCCGAAACCAGCGTGTGACCGATGGAATCGTCGATGACCTGAGCGACCATGTGACGGTTGGAGCGGGTGACGACGAGACGAGGACGCTCGGCGGTGCCAGCAAGCTTCTTGCGCAGACGGAAATGACGGCGAGTCCGGGAAACGAACTTGCCCTTGCCCTTGACGGTAACGGCCATCACTTACCAGCCTTTCCGGCCTTGCGGCGGACCTGCTCATCAGCGTAACGCACACCCTTGCCCTTGTAGGGCTCAGGCTTGCGAAGCTTACGGATGTTCGCGGCGGTCTCGCCAACGAGCTGCTTATCGATTCCATTGACGGAGAACTTGGTCGGAGTGGCGATCTCGAAGGAGATGCCTTCCGGTGCCTTCACCAGAATCGTGTGCGAGTAGCCGAGGGAGAACTCCAGATCGGAGCCCTTGGCAACAACGCGGTAACCGGTACCCACGATCTCCATGGCCTTCTTGTAACCTTCGGTTACGCCAATAACCATGTTGGAGATGAGCGTACGGGAGAGGCCATGCAGCGCACGAGCATCGCGGCTGTCGTTGGCACGCGACACCACGATGGTGCCATCCTCTGCCTTGACGGAAATGAGTTCGGGAACCTCGTGAGAGAGAGAACCCTTGGGCCCCTTGACCGAAACCTTCTGGCCATCGAGAGTAATCTCGACGCCAGCCGGAATCGTGACGGGCAGCTTGCCAATACGTGACATTCTGTTTCTTCCTTCCCCGTCACCAGACGTAGGCGAGGACTTCTCCGCCCACGCCCTTGTCCTTGGCCTCGCGGTCAGTCAGCAGGCCAGAAGACGTGGAGAGAATCGCCACGCCGAGGCCGCCGAGAACCTTGGGCAGATTGGTGGACTTCGCGTAAACGCGCAGACCAGGCTTCGACACACGTCGAACACCGGCCAGAGCGCGCTCACGGTTGGAGCCGAACTTCAGGGTGAGGGTAAGAGTCTTACCCACCTTGGCATCCTCCACGGAGAAGCCAGCAATGTAGCCCTCGCGCTCGAGAATCTCAGCGATATTCGACTTGAGCTTGGAGTACGGCATGGATACCGACTCGTGGAACGCCGAGTTGGCGTTACGCAGACGCGTGAGCATATCTGCGATTGGGTCAGTCATTGACATTGGGCTGTTGCCCTTCCTCGTCGCGGTTTCCCTTGCGGACCTACGACGTAGTGCTTACCAGCTGGACTTGGTGACACCGGGAAGCTGGCCGGCAAGGGCCATCTCCCGAAGGCAAATACGGCACAGGCCGAACTTGCGGTACACGGAATGGGGACGTCCGCAACGGTTGCAGCGGGTGTACTCGCGCACAGCATACTTCTGCTTGCGGGCCGCCTTCTCCTTGAGAGCTGTCTTTGCCATTCTCAGGCCTCCTTGAACGGGAATCCGAGATGACGCAACAGCGCGCGCCCCTCATCGTCATTCTTAGCCGTGGTCACCACAGTGATGTCCATGCCTCGGACGCGATCGATCTTATCCTGATCGATCTCGTGGAACACGGTCTGCTCGGTCAAACCGAAGGTGTAGTTGCCGTGGCCGTCGAACTGCTTGGGCGACAAACCGCGGAAATCGCGGATGCGGGGCAGCGCGGTAGCCAAGAGGCGATCAAGGAACTCCCACATGCGGTCGCCACGAAGGGTGACGTGGCAGCCGATGGCCTGTCCTTCGCGCAGCTTGAACTGTGCGATGGACTTCTTGGCGCGAGTCACCTGGGGCTTCTGGCCGGTGATGACGGTGATATCAGCGATAGCACCCTCGAGAACCTTGGAGTCACGAGCCGCTTCGCCGACGCCCATGTTCACAACAATCTTCTCCAAGCCAGCCACGTTGTGGCGGTTGGTGTGCTTGAACTCGGACTCCAGCGCGGCGAGGATCTCCTCGTTGTACTTAGTCTTCAGACGGGGAGCTTCGCTCACAGCTCGATCTCCTTCCCACCGCGGCGGCCGATGCGCTCACGAACGATCTTCTTACGACCGTCGCGATCAACCTCAACCTCACGGAAGCCAACGCGAATCGGCTTCTTATCGGGGCCAACGAGGGCCACGTTCGAGATGTGAATGGCTGCCTCGACGGTCTCGATGCCACCGGTGGTCGCGCCACGGGAGGTCTGACCCACCTTGACGTGCTTCTTCACGCGCATAACGCCCTCAACGATCACACGATCGTTGTCCGAATCAACGGAGAGGACGCGGCCCTGCAGACCCTTATCGCGGCCAGCGATGACCTGGACGAGGTCGTCCTTCTTGATCTTCGCCATCAGATCACCTCCGGTGCCAGCGAGACGATTCGCATGAACTTCTTATCGCGCAGCTCACGACCCACAGGGCCGAAGATACGGGTGCCGCGGGGCTCGCCGTCGCCCTTAAGAATGACGGCAGCGTTCTCGTCGAAGCGGATGTACGAGCCATCAGCGCGACGAGTTTCCTTCTTGGCACGGACGACGACGGCCTTAACCACGTCGCCCTTCTTGACATTTCCGCCAGGGATTGCGTCCTTGACGGTAGCGACAATGGTGTCGCCAATTCCGGCGTAGCGTCGGCCCGAACCGCCGAGCACGCGGATGCAAAGGATTTCCTTCGCGCCCGTGTTGTCGGCGACGGAAAGCCGCGACTCTTGCTGGATCATGTGTAATTTCTCCTGTCGTCGTGCCGGTTCTCGTTAGACGAGCCTTGCCGAACGGATGGGGTTTTCAAGCAACCCGAGGGTTACTTAGCCTTCTCAATGATCTCGACCACGCGGAAATGCTTGGTCGCGCTCAGAGGCCGGGTCTCCATGATGCGGACGAGATCGCCAACGCGGACCTCGTTGTTCTCGTCATGGGCCTTGACACGGCGAGTGTGGGTGATGACCTTGCCGTAAACGGGATGCTTACGACGATCGTCGACCTCAACGGTGACGGTCTTGTCCATCTTGTCACTCACAACATAGCCGCGCAGTACCTTGCGGTGGTTACGCTCGGTCGTCTCAGTGATGTTCTGCTCGCTCACTCTTACCTCACTTCTTAGCCACAGGGGCGGTGCGGATATCGAGCTCACGCTCGCGCTTGATCGTGTAGATCCGGGCGATCTCGCGACGGACCTCGCGGAGACGGCCGCTATCCTCAAGGCGATGGGTTACCGCGGAGAAACGCAGATTGAACAGCTCCTCCTTGGACTCCTTGAGCTTCTCGAGGAGTTCGACGTCAGTCATGGCGTCGAGTTCTTCAGTGCTAAGTCCCTTAGCCATTACTCACCCTCCTCACGAGTGATAAAACGGGTCTTCATTGGCAACTTGTGCATGGCTCGCAGCATGGCCTCGCGGGCGAGAGGCTCTGCCACTCCACCCATCTCGAACATGACGCGACCAGGCTTGACATTCGCGACCCAGGTCTCGACCGGGCCCTTACCGGAACCCATACGAAGGCCGAGAGCCTTCTTGGTCAGCGGGCGATCCGGGAAGATATTGATCCAGATCTTTCCGCCACGCTTGACGTGACGGGTCATCGCGATTCGAGCAGCCTCGATCTGACGATTGGTGACGTAGGCGGGCTCAAGAGCCTGGATGCCGTACTCACCGAAAGCCAGCTGGGTGCCGCCCTTGGACATACCCGAACGGGTAGGACGATGCTGCTTGCGCCACTTAGTGCGACGAGGGATCAGCATTCTCAGGCCTCCGATCCTGCAGTTGCGGGCTCCGAAGCGGCTGCCTCAGGTGCGTTCTGCTGAGCGTTCTGCTGGGGGCCACGGCCTCCACGCTCACCACGACGTCCGCGACGCTCGCCTCGTCCGCCACGGCCACGGGGGGCCTCGGCGAGCGAACGGTAGTAATCGGAGTCGGTCACATCACCGCGGTAGATCCACACCTTGACGCCAATACGACCGAAGGTGGTGCGAGCCTCGTGGAAACCGTAGTCAATATTCGCGCGAAGCGTGTGCAGCGGCACGCGCCCCTCGCGGTAGAACTCCGAGCGCGACATCTCAGCGCCACCGAGACGACCGGAGCACTGGACACGGATGCCCTTGGCGCCAGCGCGCTCTGCGGACTGCATTCCACGACGCATAGCGCGGCGGAAGGAGACGCGAGAAGCAAGCTGCTCTGCAATACCCTGAGCGACGAGCTGAGCGTCGGCTTCCGGGTTCTTGACCTCAAGAATATTGAGCTGAATGGCCTTGCCGGTCAACTTCTCGAGGTCGGCACGGAGACGGTCAGCCTCGGTGCCGCGACGCCCGATGACGATGCCGGGGCGAGCGGTGTGGATATCCACAATCACGCGCTCGGCGCGACGCTCGATGTTCACGCGGGAAATTCCTGCGCGCTCAAGCGTCTTCTCAATCATCTTGCGAATCTGGATGTCTTCTGCAACGAAGTCGGCGTAACGCTGGCCCGGCTTTGCCGAATCAGCGAACCACTTCGAGCGATGGTCAGTCGTGATTCCGAGTCGGAACCCGGTTGGGTTGACCTTCTGGCCCACTAGCGGGTCCTCCCCTTCGATCCTGCCGAGACCTTCTGGTCTCCGACGACGACAGTGATGTGGCTCGTACGCTTGAGGATGCGGTTTGCGCGTCCCTGAGCGCGAGGCTGGATGCGCTTCATGGTGGGACCCTCATCGGCGTATGCCGCCTGGATGTAGAGATCCTCTTCGTTGAAGCGCTCGCCGGCCTGCTCAGCTGCATAACGAGCGTTTGCAATGGCCGACTCAACAATCTTCAGGACGGGCTCAGCGGCCCCCTGCGGTGCGTATCGCAGTACGTCGACTGCCTCCAGAGCGCGCTTCCCGCGGATAACATCCACGACTCGGCGGGCCTTCTGGGGCGTCACGCGCAAGTATCGCGCCTGCGCCTTGGCTTCCATGTTTCTGCCTTACTCTCTCTGCTCGGTGAGTCGCGCCTCAGCGGCGACGGCCCTTGCGGTCGTCCTTCTCGTGCCCGCGGAAGGTGCGGGTCGGGGCGAACTCCCCGAGCTTGTGGCCCACCATGGACTCGGTGACGAACACCGGTACATGCTTACGGCCGTCGTGCACGGCAAAGGTGTGACCAAGGAAGTCGGGCGTAATCATCGACCGACGGGACCAGGTCTTGATGACGTTCTTGGTGCCCTTCTCGTTCTGATCGTCAACCTTCTTCTGAAGGTGATCGTCAACGAAGGGACCCTTCTTGAGACTACGTGGCATCAGCTCAACCTCTCTTACCGCTTGTTGCCAGTCTTGCGACGGCGCACAATGAGCTTGTCGCTGGCCTTGTTAGGACGACGGGTACGACCCTCGGGCTTACCCCACGGGCTGACCGGATGACGGCCACCGGAGGTCTTGCCCTCGCCACCACCGTGGGGGTGGTCCACCGGGTTCATTACAACACCACGGACAGTCGGGCGCACGCCCTTCCAGCGCATGCGGCCGGCCTTGCCCCAGTTGATGTTGGACTGCTCGGCGTTACCGACCTCGCCCACGCAAGCGCGGCAGCGAGAATCGACGTTACGAATTTCGCCGGAAGGCATACGCAGCTGGGCGTACTTGCCTTCACGAGCGACGAGCTGCACCGAGGCACCTGCCGAACGAGCGATCTTTGCGCCGCCCAGGGGACGGAGCTCAACGCCATGAATGGTGGTACCGACCGGGATGTTCTTCAGCGGAAGGTTGTTGCCGGGCTTGATGTCCGCAGCAGGACCGTTCTCCACCGTGTCACCCTGGTGCAGGTTCTTCGGAGCCAGAATGTAGCGCTTCTCGCCGTCGGCATAGTGAAGAAGGGCGATGCGAGCCGTGCGGTTGGGGTCGTACTCAATATGAGCGACCTTCGCGGGCACGCCGTCCTTGTCCCAGCGACGGAAGTCGATGACGCGGTACTGGCGCTTGTGGCCACCACCCTTGTGGCGGGTGGTGATGCGACCGGTGTTGTTACGTCCACCAGTCTTGGTAAGGGGGCGAAGCAAAGACTTCTCAGGCGTCGATCGGGTGATCTCAGCGAAGTCGGCTACGCTCGCACCGCGGCGACCAGGGGTCGTCGGCTTGTACTTACGAATTCCCATGAGTTCAGATCCTCAAATCTCTTCGCGAATGCGTCGTCAGCTGACGATGTCGCCGTAGATGTCGATGGTGCCCTCACGCAGCGTGATGATGGCGCGCTTGGTGTCCTTGCGCTTGCCAATACCATCACGGGTGCGACGAGTCTTGCCGGTGCGGTTCTGCGTGTTGACCGAAGCAACCTTGACGCCAAAGATGGCCTCAATTGCCTGCTTGATTTCGGTCTTGTTGGCACGCGGATCCACGATGAAGGTGTACTTGCCTTCGTCTTCCAAGCGGGCGGCCTTCTCAGAGGCAACCGGCTGAAGAATGACGTCGTGCGGGTCCTTGTTCCAGAAGCCTGCTACTGCGCTCACTTCTCCTCCTTGCGCTTCTTCTCCACGAAGGCGGTCAGAGCCGACTCGGTGAAGACGACGTCGTCGGCGACGAGAACGTCGTAAGTGTTGAGCTGATCGGCGTAGAGAACGTGCACGTTGGCGGCGTTACGCAGGGAGAGGACCGAAAGATCGTCCTCACGAGTCACCACTGCCAGAACGTTACGCTCGGCAATCTTGTTGAGCAGAGCAATGGCGGACTTGGTGGAGGGCTTCTCCCCCGCCACGAAAGCGCTGACAACGTGAACGCGACCGTTACGGGCGCGATCAGACAAAGCCTGAAGCAGAGCGGCAGCAACCATCTTCTTGGGGGTGCGCTGGGCGTAGTTGCGCGGCTGAGGGCCGTGCACAACGCCGCCACCGGTGAAGTGAGGAGCGCGGATCGAGCCCTGACGAGCGCGGCCGGTACCCTTCTGCTTGAACGGCTTCTTGCCACCACCACGGACATCGCCGCGGGTCTTGGTGGCGTGGGTGCCCTGGCGTGCAGCAGCAAGCTGAGCCACGACAACCTGATGGATGAGCGGGATGTTGATCTCGCGATCGAACAGCTCTGCGGGCAGGACGGCTTCGCCCTTGGCCTCACCGTTCACATCGAGAACATCTACCTTGAAGGTGTCCGCCATTGTCAGGCTCCCTTCACAGCGGTACGGACCACAACAGCGCCGCCCTTGTTACCGGGGACGGGTCCGGCGACGAGGAGGATGCCCTTCTCGACGTCGACTGCGTGGATGGAAAGGTTCTGAACCGTGACGCGCTCATTACCCATACGGCCAGCCATACGGGTGCCGCGGAATACGCGAGACGGAGTTGCACAAGCGCCGATGGAACCGGGCTTGCGGTGGTTGCGGTGTGCGCCGTGCGAGGCGGAGACACCCTTGAAGCCGTGACGCTTCATAACGCCAGCGAAGCCCTTACCCTTGGAGGTGCCGATGACATCGACAACCTGGCCAGCTTCAAAGACATCCGCCGTGAGCTCCTGGCCGAGCTGGTACTCGCCAGCGTCGGAGGTGCGGATCTCAGCGAGCTTCTTGCGGGGAGCAACGCCGGCCTTCTCGAAGTGGCCCTGAAGGGGCTTGGTGACATTCTTGGTCTTGAGTTCACCCGAACCGAGCTGGATGGCCGAGTAGCCATCAACATCGGAGGTGCGAACCTGCGTGACAACATTCGTTCCCACGTGGACGACCGTAATCGGAACGAGGCGACCGGCCTCATCCCACAGCTGGGTCATGCCCAGCTTCGTGCCGAGCAGCGCCTTGACCGGCGCGCCAGCAACCTGCTGCTTGGAGTTCATGATGCGTTAACCTCAGAGCTTGATTTCCACGTTGACATCGGCCGGAAGATCGAGACGACGAAGCGTGTCGATCGTCTTCAGAGTCGGATCTACGATGTCGATAAGCCGCTTGTGGGTGCGCATCTCAAAGTGCTCGCGGCTGTCCTTGTACTTGTGGGGGGAACGAATAACACAGTAAACGTTCTTCTCCGTTGGCAACGGCACCGGGCCCACCACAGTCGCGCCTGTACGCGTGACTTCGTCGACGAGCTTCTTCGCCGCGCTATCAATGACCTCGTGGTCATATGACTTGAGCCGGATGCGGATCTTCTGTCCCGCCATGGCGTCGTCTACCTCTCTCTACCGCGGTGATCGCCGGTACCCGCACTCGGGCGTGTCGCGCGATATCAACCACGAAATCAAGCCCTATTGCAGGTTACGACGAACCCTTTTTTCACGCTGACACTCGGACGCATCAGCGAAGTCTTCCGCCCGGATCGTGCCGGGCAACTTGACTAGTTTGTCAGGAAACCACCTGGACTAGCAAGTTTTCACTACCACATAGTGGCGCGATTCTCATGATGTCCCCCGAAAGGACTCGAAGAGGTTCGCAGCCAGCTTTGTGCGCGGGTTAAAACTTTACCAATGTTTCTCCTCAGATTCGAGTTACCAGCCCTGTGAAATGACCGACGTATAGCCAACGACGACGACGCGTGACCGGTTTGGATCCTCACCGACATCTACCCGAATAGACGAAAGGGACCCGCTGCGTGAACAGCGGGTCCCTTTTCTCAGAATTCTGAGATCAGATCATCACTTGATGATCTCGACGACGCGGCCTGAACCAACGGTGCGGCCACCCTCGCGGATAGCGAAGCCGAGGCCCTCTTCCATGGCGATGGGCTGGATCAGCTCAACGGTCATCTCGGTGTTGTCACCAGGCATAACCATCTCGGTGCCCTCGGGCAGGGTGATGACGCCGGTCACGTCCGTGGTACGGAAGTAGAACTGCGGGCGGTAGTTGGAGAAGAACGGATTGTGACGGCCGCCCTCTTCCTTCTTCAGCACGTAGGCCTGGCCAACGAACTGGGTGTGAGGCGTGATGGTGCCGGGGCGAGCCACAACCTGGCCACGCTCGACGTCCTCGCGCTTGGTGCCACGCAGCAGGAGGCCACAGTTCTCGCCTGCATCGGCGGTGTCCATCTGCTTGTGGAACATCTCGATACCGGTGACGGTGGTCTTCTGGGTCGGACGGAGACCGATGATCTCGACTTCCTCGTTCAGCTTGAGCTGACCACGCTCGGCGCGACCCGTTACAACGGTGCCACGGCCGGTGATGGTGAAGACGTCCTCGATCGGCATGAGGAATTCCTTGTCCAGGTCGCGGACCGGATCCGGGAAGTAGTTGTCGACCTGATCCATGAGCTCCTCAATGGCGGCGGTCCACTCGGGATCGCCCTCGAGGGCCTTGAGAGCGGAGATGCGGACAACCGGAGCGTCCTCATCGAAGCCCTGAGCGCCGAGAAGGTCGCGAACTTCCATCTCAACGAGCTCCAGGAGCTCCTCATCGTCAACCATGTCGGACTTGTTCAGTGCAACGATGATGTCCGGCACGCCCACCTGACGAGCGAGCAGAACGTGCTCACGGGTCTGAGCCATCGGGCCGTCGGTGGCGGCAACCACGAGGATGGCGCCGTCCATCTGAGCCGCACCGGTGATCATGTTCTTGATGTAATCGGCGTGGCCGGGGGCATCAACGTGAGCGTAGTGACGCTTCTCGGTCTGGTACTCAACGTGGGACACGTTGATGGTAATGCCACGCTGACGCTCCTCGGGAGCGTTGTCCACCTGGTCGAACGGGGTGTACACGTTGAGATCCGGGTACTTCTCCGACAGAACCTTGGTGATAGCGGCGGTGGTCGTCGTCTTTCCGTGATCGACGTGACCGATGGTGCCGATATTCATATGCGGCTTGGACTTGTCGTACTTGGCCTTAGCCACTTGCGCCCTCCTGGGACTCTAGATTGACTTACAGCGGGAATATGAATGCGAAACACATTCGACCCGGCTTAAGTGCTCTTTATCTTTGACGGTTTCTGATTGTACAGGACCGGTGGGATCTCGGAGTTCACGCCGGTAGACCACAGCCTACCGGCGTTTTCACTCACTCGCCCCGGGTCTTTGCGATGATTTCGTCGGCGACAGCCTTCGGAACCTCGGAGTAGGAGTCGAACTGCATGGAGTACACAGCGCGGCCCTGGGTCTTCGAGCGCAGGTCGCCCACGTAACCAAACATTTCGCTCAGCGGAACGTTCGCACGGACGATCTTCACGCCAGTTGCATCCTCCATGGACTTGATCATGCCACGACGAGAGTTGAGATCGCCGATGACATCGCCCATGTACTCCTCGGGAGTGCGGACTTCAACATCCATGACTGGCTCCAGGAGGACAGGATTGGCGCGACGAGCGGCCTCCTTGAACACCATGTTGCCAGCGATCTTGAATGCCATTTCCGAAGAATCGACGTCGTGGTAGGCGCCGTCTTCGAGAGTTGCCTGAATGTCTACCATCGGGTAGCCAGCCAGAACACCGTTCTGCATTGCCTCCTGAATACCGGCATCCACAGACGGAATGTACTCGCGAGGAACGCGACCACCGGTGACAGCGTTGACGAAGTTGTAGTTCTCCGCCTCGACGTCGGCCGGCAGGGGCTCCAGTGTGACCTGCACCTTAGCAAACTGACCGGAACCACCGGTCTGCTTCTTGTGGGTGTAGTCCACCTTTTCGACGCGCTTACGGATGGTCTCGCGGTAGGCCACCATCGGGCTTCCGATGTTGGCATCCACGCGGAACTCGCGCTTCATACGATCGACGAGGATGTCGAGGTGGAGTTCGCCCATGCCGCCGATGACGGTCTGGCCGGTCTCGGGATCCTGACGCACGGAGAAGGTGGGATCCTCTTCCGCGAGCTTCTGAATGGCGATGGAGAGCTTCTCCTGGTCGCCCTTCGACTTCGGCTCGATAGCCACATGGATCACGGGCTCCGGGAACGTCATGGACTCCAGCACGATCGGTGCGTTCTGCGCACAGAGCGTGTCACCGGTACGGGTGTCCTTGAGGCCAACGAAGGCGTAGATATGACCAGCATGCGCCACGTCCACCGGATTCTCGGTGTTCGAGTGCATCTGGAACATCTTGCCGATGCGCTCCTTCTTGCCGGTGGTGGCATTGAGCACCTGGGCGCCCTGCTCCACCTTGCCCGAATACACGCGAATGTAAATGAGCTTGCCGTAGAAGGGATGCACCGCAATCTTGAAAGCCAGCGCTGCGAAGGGCTCACTGTCCGAAGGCTTACGCACTTCAGTGTTGCCGTCCTCCTCATGACCGGGGCGGAAGCCCTCGGTTGCGGCAATGTCCAGCGGCGAAGGCAGGAAGTTAACAACACCGTCCAGCATCGGCTGGACACCCTTGTTCTTGTAGGCCGAACCGCAGTAGACCGGGTAGATCTCGGAAGCGATGGTGCGAATACGCAGGCCCTCGAGGATCTCAGCGTCCGTGAGGTCGCCTTCTTCGAGGTACTTCTCCATCAGTTCGTCGTTTGCCTCAGCCGCGGCTTCCATGGCCTCAAGGCGGTACTCCTCAGCCTGATCCGCGAGATCAGCCGGGATGTCCTCTTCAACCACGAGATTGCCACGGGTGTCAACGCCGTCGGCGTCCTTGTCAGGGAAGCGAATCGCCTTCTGCTTGAGGACGTCCACGACGCCGTCGAACTCGTTCTCAGCACCAATCGGGAAGGTGATGACCACGGGAGTCGCGTGCAGGCGCTCCTTGATCGTCTTGACCGAGAAGTCGAAGTCCGCACCGAGCTTGTCCATCTTGTTGATGAAGCAAATACGGGGAACGTTGTACTTATCAGCCTGGCGCCACACGGTCTCGGACTGGGGCTCAACACCCTCCTTGCCGTCGAAGACTGCCACGGCGCCGTCGAGCACGCGCAGTGCACGCTCAACTTCCACCGTGAAGTCCACGTGGCCGGGGGTATCGATCACGTTGATCTGAGTACCCTTCCAGAAAGCAGTGACGGCCGCGGAGGTAATGGTGATACCGCGTTCCTTCTCCTGCTCCATCCAGTCGGTGGTGGAGGCGCCGTCGTGGGTCTCACCGATCTTGTAGTTGATGCCGGTGTAAAACAGGATGCGCTCAGTGACGGTGGTCTTGCCAGCGTCAATGTGCGCCATGATTCCGATGTTGCGGACCTTCTTGAGATCCGTAAGCACGTCAAGTGCCACGTTGAGGCTCTCTTCTTCGTCGAGGGCAAGCCGTAAGGCTCCGCCCGGTAATTGTTACCAGCGGTAATGCGCGAATGCCCTGTTGGACTCCGCCATACGGTGGGTGTCCTCGCGACGCTTAACAGCGGCGCCCAGACCGTTGGAGGCATCGAGAATCTCATTCATGAGACGCTCGGTCATGGTCTTCTCGCGGCGATCGCGCGCGTAATCAACGAGCCAGCGCAGAGCGAGGGTGGTGGCGCGGCCGGGCTTAACCTCAACCGGAACCTGGTAGGTGGCACCACCGACGCGGCGGGAGCGAACCTCGAGAGAAGGACGAATATTGTCCATGGCGCGCTTGAGGACGGTCAGGGCATCCTGGCCGGACTTCTCAGCAACGCCTTCGAGTGCACCGTAGACGATGCGCTCGGCGACGGACTTCTTGCCGTCAAGAAGAATGCGGTTAACGAGCTGGGTCACCATCGGCGAACCGTAGACCGGATCGTTAACGAGCGGACGCTTACGTACGGGTCCCTTACGTGGCATTACTTCTTCTCCTTCTTTGCACCGTAGCGGCTACGGGCCTGCTGACGGTTCTTCACGCCCTGGGTGTCGAGCGCGCCACGGATGATCTTGTAGCGCACACCCGGAAGGTCGCGAACACGACCGCCACGGACGAGAACGATGGAGTGCTCCTGGAGGTTGTGACCCTCGCCTGGGATGTAGGCGGTTACCTCGATACCGGAGGACAGACGAACACGGGCCACCTTACGAAGAGCCGAGTTCGGCTTCTTCGGGGTGGTCGTGAATACACGGGTGCATACCCCACGACGCTGCGGGCTTCCCTTAAGGGCCGGCGTCTTGGAGGTACCGACCTTGCTGCTGCGGCCCTTACGAACCAGCTGCTGAATAGTTGGCACTATTTCTCCTGAAATGTCCTGTTTACAATGATTGTTCGCCGAGACCGAGGTGCACACCGCCTACTCATATCGCAAGGACGGGGATCCTTTTCGATATGTCGGACCCGCGAACGGGCAACCTAAACAAGATTAGCCGCTTGTTTCGGGCGGCGTCAAAGGTTGTAGGTCAGTGGTGGCAGGAAACACAAATCCGCGAGGATTCAAGCTTTGCCCGACAAATGAAGGAGGGCCGGGAGTTTATTCTCCCGGCCCTCCTACCTAGTTATCAGAAAGCTCCGTAACCAGAGTTGAGATCGAAATCGGCGTAATTGGTGTAGCCGTATCCGTCGTCGAACGGTTCCAGATCGCGATGGTTGAATCCGTTGTTCTTCTCGAACTCCAGACGTGCCTCCGAGGTGGGCTCGACAGTCGACTTGCGCAGCTCCTCAAGGCCAGTACCTGCCGGGATGAGCTTACCGAGGATGACGTTCTCCTTGAGTCCGGAGAGCGGATCAGACTTGGCATTGAGCGCGGCCTCGGTGAGAACCTTGGTGGTCTCCTGGAAGGACGCGGCGGACAGCCACGAATCGGTTGCCAGCGAAGCCTTGGTAATACCCATGAGCTCCGGACGGCCGGTTGCAGGCTTGCCGCCCTCGGCCATCGCGGCGCGGTTCTCGTCTTCGAACAGAGCAACGTCGACGAGCTCACCAGGCAGAAGCTTGGTGGTACCAGCTTCCAGGATGGTGACACGACGCAGCATCTGGCGCACGATGACCTCGATGTGCTTGTCGTGGATTTCCACACCCTGGCTATGGTAGACATCCTGCACCTCGTTGACGATGTGCTGCTGGGCAGCCTTACGTCCATTGATGCGCAGCACCTTCTTGGGATCCACGGAGCCCTCGACCAGCTGCTGGCCGACGACGACGTTTCCGCCCTCCTCGACAAGAAGCTTGGCGCGCTTGCTCACCTGGTAGGTGATGTCCTCGTCGCCGTCGTCGCGCACGATGGTGAGGCGACGCAGACGCTCGCCATCCTCCACCTGGAGGCGGCCGGCGGCCTCGGCAATCGGGGCCTCGCCCTTCGGGGTACGAGCCTCGAAAAGCTCCTGGACTCGAGGAAGACCCTGGGTGATGTCATCAGCAGATGCGGATCCACCGGTGTGGAAGGTACGCATCGTCAGCTGGGTACCGGGCTCACCAATCGACTGGGCAGCAACGATACCAACGGCCTCGCCGATGTCGACGAGCTTGCCGGTGGCCATCGAGCGGCCGTAGCACTTGGCGCAGGTACCGATACGCGACTCACAGGTGAGGACGGAGCGAACGCTCACTTCCTTGACACCAGCGGCGATGAGCTTGTCGATGACGACGTCGCCCAAATCGGTGCCGGCTGCAACAAGGAGGTTGCCCTCGGCGTCGTTGATGTCGCGAGCCAGGGTACGCGCGTAGACAGCACGATCCAGCAGCTCGTCCGCAACCCAATTGCCATTCTCGTCCTGAACGACGATCGGCTTGATGAGACCGCGGCGGGTGCCACAGTCATTCTCACGCACGATGACGTCCTGCGACACGTCCACCAGACGGCGGGTCAAGTAACCCGAATCGGCGGTACGAAGAGCGGTATCTGCGAGACCCTTACGGGCACCGTGGGTAGCGATGAAGTACTCGAGAACCGAGAGGCCCTCGCGGTAGTTCGACTGGATTGGGCGCGGAATAACGTTGCCCTTCGGGTCGGCCACCAGACCACGCATACCGGCGATCTGACGCACCTGCTCCCAGTTACCACGGGCGCCGGAGGAAACCATGCGGTTAACGACGTTGGTGTTCTCGAAGTTCTCACGCATCTCGCCGGCGATCTCGTTGGTCACCTCGGTCCACAGGTCCACAAGGTCCTTACGGCGATCCTCGTCGCGGATGAGACCGGTCATGTACTGGTGCTCAATACGCGCGGCGCGATCTTCGGCCTTCTTCAACAGTTCCGGCTTGTTCTCCGGGACGACGACGTCGGACACGGCGATCGTCACGCCGGAGCGTGCGGCCCAGTAGAAACCGGTGGACTTGAGGGCGTCGAGCGAGGCGCCCACGGCGACCTTCTCGTAACGCTCAGCAAGCTCATTGACGATCTCGCCGAGAACCTTCTTGTCGACCACCTTATTGATGTAAGGGAAGTTGACCGGGAGGGTGTCGTTGAAGAGGGCGCGACCGAGCGAGGTCTCCAGCAGCAGGCCATCGCCATCCTCGCGATTCTCCGGAGCGACCCAACCCTTGGGAGGTACCACGTCGGATTCGAAGCGAATGTGGCACGGAGCGTTGAGGTGCAGCTCTCCGAGGTCGAAGGCCATCTGAGCCTCACCGACGGAGGAGAAGTAACGGCCTTCTCCAGCCAGACCTTCACGGACCGTCGTCAAGTGGTACAGACCAATGATCATGTCCTGAGAAGGCATGGTCACCGGGCGGCCGTCGGACGGCTTAAGGATATTGTTGGCCGACAGCATGAGGATGCGGGCCTCGGCCTGCGCCTCCACCGAAAGCGGCAGATGGACAGCCATCTGGTCGCCGTCGAAGTCGGCGTTGAAAGCGCCACAGACGAGCGGATGTAGGCGGATAGCCTTACCCTCGATCAGCTGGGGCTCGAACGCCTGGATGCCAAGACGATGCAGGGTTGGTGCGCGGTTGAGCAGCACCGGGTGCTCCTGGATGACCTCTTCGAGAACGTCCCACACCTCGGGGCGCTGACGGTCGATGAGACGCTTGGCGGCCTTGATGTTCTTGGCGATCTCCAGATCCACAAGACGCTTCTGAACGAAGGGCTTGAAGAGTTCGAGAGCCATGATCTTCGGCAGACCACACTGGTGCAGCTTGAGGGTCGGGCCAACAACGATAACCGAACGGCCCGAGTAGTCCACGCGCTTGCCGAGCAAGTTCTGACGGAAACGTCCCTGCTTGCCCTTGAGCATGTCGGAGAGTGACTTGAGCGGGCGGTTGCCAGCACCCTGAACGGGGCGGCCACGGCGTCCGTTGTCGAAGAGTGCATCCACAGCTTCCTGCAGCATGCGCTTCTCGTTGTTCACCATGATCTCAGGGGCATCGAGATCAAGCATGCGCTTGAGACGGTTGTTGCGGTTGATAACACGACGGTAGAGATCGTTGAGATCGGAGGTCGCGAAACGGCCACCGTCCAACTGCACCATCGGGCGCAGGTCCGGTGGGATGACCGGGAGAACGTCGAGAACCATCGCCTCAGGCTTGGTGCCCGAGTGCAGGAAGGCGTTGACCACCTTGATGCGCTTGAGGGCGCGAGCCTTACGCTGCGCGGTGCCGGACTCAATGACCTCAATAAGATGATCGTGCTCGGCCTGCAGATCGAAGTTCTGCAGTCGCTTCTGGATAGCCTCCGCGCCACGGGATGCCGCGAAGTAGTCCGAGTAACGCGACTCCATCTCGCGGTACAGATCCTCGTCACCCTCGAGGTCGCCGACCTTGAGCTTGGAGAAACGATCCCACACCGCGTCCAGGCGAGCGATATCCTGATCGGCACGCTTGCGGATGCGGGTGAGGTCAGACTCGGCGGCACGACGGATCTTGGTGCGCACGTCCGACTTCAGGCCATCGGCCTCAGCCTGGGCGAGCTCAGCTTCGAGTGCCTGCTGGCGCTCCTCCAGGTCGATATCGCGAGCCTTCTCCAGCGCAGCGCGCTCGAGCTCGTACTCCGACTGCAGCGTAGGCATGTCGTCACGACGTGCCTCTGCATCAACATCGGTCACCATGTAGGCGGCAAAGTAAATGACCTTCTCGAGATCCTTGGGGGCGATATCGAGCAGGTAGCCCAAACGGGACGGAACACCCTTGAAGTACCAGATGTGGGTGACCGGAGCGGCAAGCTTGATGTAGCCCATGCGCTCACGACGGACCTTGGAGCGGGTGACCTCTACGCCACAACGCTCGCAGGTGATGCCCTTAAAACGGGGGCGCTTGTACTTACCGCAGGCGCACTCCCAGTCACGGGTCGGTCCGAAAATGCGTTCGCAGAAGAGACCGTCCTTCTCGGGCTTGAGAGTACGGTAATTGATGGTCTCGGGCTTCTTCACTTCACCGCGGGACCACTCGTGAATGTCCTCGGAGGTGGCCAGAGCGATATGCAGCTGGTCAAAACGATTGACGTCGAGCAAGATTCCTACTTCCTCAGATTCTGCACCGTTACGTTCGTGGATGGGGAGCTGACGGAGGCTGGGCGGGCGCACAGCCCAGCCTCCGTCCGATCGTTGAGTTAAAGATCAGCTCCGGATTGCAGCTCTTCCAGACCCGTGGACAGGGGCAGGACTTCGGCGGCAGGCGCCTGATCCTCTTCCTCGTCCTGCAGGTTGATGGCTGCACCAGCCGAGTCGAGTGCCTCGACGTTCAGGCACAGGGAGCGCATTTCCTGAATGAGAACCTTAAAGGATTCGGGAATGCCGGGCTCGGGAACGTTATCGCCCTTGACGATGGCCTCGTAGACCTTGACGCGGCCGACGGTATCGTCGGACTTGATCGTCAACATCTCCTGCAGTGTGTGGGAGGCTCCGTAAGCTTCAAGAGCCCACACCTCCATCTCGCCAAAGCGCTGGCCGCCGAACTGAGCCTTACCGCCCAGCGGCTGCTGCGTCACCATGGAGTATGGACCCGTCGAACGAGCGTGGATCTTGTCATCAACCAGATGGTGCAGCTTAAGCATGTACATGTAGCCAACCGAAATCGGCTCGGGGAACAGCTCGCCAGTACGACCGTCGAACAGCATGGCCTTACCCTGGCGGTTGACCATGGTCTCACCATCACGGTTGGGCAGCGTCGAAGCAAGCAGACCGTCGATCTCGTCGGCCATAACGCCGTCGAACACCGGGGTTGCCACACGCTGTCCAGGAACACCGGCGACGGTGTTCTCCGGCAGGCGGTTGGCCCACGTCTCCCCTGCCTCACGGGCAGCGCTAGCATCCCAACCCTGGCTGGCAATCCAGCCAAGGTGCAGCTCGTACACCTGACCGAGATTCATTCGGCCAGGAACACCGAGGGGGTTGAGGATGATGTCCACCGGGGTACCGTCCTGCATGAACGGCATATCCTCGACGGGCAGGATGCGGGAGATGACGCCCTTGTTACCGTGACGCCCGGCCATCTTGTCACCAATGGTGATCTTGCGGCGCTGAGCGATGTATACACGAACGGTCTCGTTAACATCGGCGGCGAGTTCGTCGTTGTTCTCCTTGGTGAACTGACGAACGCCAATAACGATGCCGGACTGGCCGTGGGGTACACGCAACGAGGTGTCGCGAACTTCCTTGGCCTTCTCACCGAAGATGGCGCGCAGCAGGCGCTCCTCGGAGGTCAGCTCGGTCTCGCCCTTCGGGGTGATCTTGCCGACGAGGATGTCGCCAGCCTGGACCTCTGCTCCGATGCGGATGATGCCATGCTCATCAAGGTGCGAGAGCATTTCCTCGGAAACGTTCGGGATATCGCGAGTAATCTCCTCGGGTCCCAGCTTCGTGTCGCGGGCATCAACCTCGTGCTCCTCAATGTGAATTGAGGTCAGGAGATCTTCCTTGACACAACGCTCGGAGAGGATGATGGCATCCTCGTAGTTGTAGCCGTTCCAGGCCATGAAAGCCACGAGAAGGTTCTGACCCAGAGCGAGCTCGCCACCCTCGGTTGCGGGGCCGTCAGCGATAAGGGTACCGACCTCGACGCGATCGCCCTCCGAGACAACAACCTTCTGGTTGGTGCAGTTGCCCGGATTCGAACGATCGAACTTCGTCATCTTGTAAATGACACGACGGCCGTCATCCTGCTCGACATGTACGGCGTCCGCATCCACTTCGGTGACAATACCGGCACCGGTGGCGATGGTGACATCACCGGCGTCGACGGCGGCGCGCATTTCCATACCGGTACCCACGAACGGGGCAACCGGGCGGATGAGCGGCACAGCCTGACGCTGCATGTTCGCACCCATAAGGGCGCGGTTAGCGTCGTCGTGCTCGAGGAACGGAATCATCGCGGTACCGACAGAACACATCTGACGTGCCGAGACATCCATGTAGTCAACTTCGTCAACCGGAACCAGCGCGGGCTCTCCACCTGGCATACGACAGAGCGCCTCTTCCTCAAGGAAGTGACCCTCAGCGTTCAGCGGAGCCTCTGCCTGGGCGATGACGGCGGAATCTTCATCGTCAGCCTGCAGGTAGTCAATCTCATCCTGGACGACACCATTCTTGACCACGCGGTACGGGGTCTCAATAAAGCCGTAAGGATTGATACGAGCGAAGGACGCGAGTGATCCGATCAGACCAATGTTTGGACCTTCAGGGGTCTCAATGGGGCACATGCGGCCGTAGTGGGACGGGTGAACGTCTCGCACTTCCATGCCGGCACGGTCGCGGGAGAGTCCACCGGGGCCAAGCGCAGACAGACGGCGTTTGTGCGTCAGACCCGCCAGCGGATTGTTCTGATCCATGAACTGCGACAGCTGAGAGGTTCCGAAGAACTCCTTGATAGCAGCCACAATCGGACGAATATTGATAAGCGACGACGGCGTGATAGCCTCCGCCTCCTGGGTGGTCATACGCTCGCGGACCATACGGTCAAGACGAGCCAGACCGGTGCGAACCTGATTCTGAATCAGCTCGCCCACTGCACGGATGCGACGGTTACCAAAATGATCGATATCGTCGGTCTCAACACGCACCGGAACAGCGCCGTTGGCGCACTCCACCTCGGACTGACCCTGGTGCAGCGCCAGCATGTAACGCAGGGAAGCCGTGATGTCCTCGATGCCAAGCTGACGGGTACCCGTCCCCTCCGGCAGGCCCAGCTTCTTGTTGATCTTGTAGCGACCAACCTTGGCGGTGTCGTAACGCTTGGTGTTGAAGTAGAAGTTATTGAGCAGCGTACGGCCAGCTTCCGCCGTGGGCGGCTCGCCCGGACGCAGCTTGCGGTACAGATCCTGCAGCGCTTCCTCCTGGGTGTGGACCGAGTCCTTCTCCAGGGTCGAGAGCAGTGCCGGGAAGTCCGCGAAGGTCTCGCGAATCTCGGACTCCGTCAGGCCGAGGGCCTTGAGGAAGACCGTGATCGACTGCTTACGCTTGCGGTCAACACGCACGCCAACGGCGTCACGCTTATCGATCTCAAACTCCAGCCATGCACCACGGGAGGGAATGACTCGAGTTGAGTAAATGTACTTGTCCGACGTCTTGTCGGCAACACGCTCGAAGTAGACACCCGGCGAACGCACGAGCTGAGAAACGACGACGCGTTCGGTACCGTTGATGATGAAGGTACCGCGCTCGGTCATCAGCGGAAAATCGCCGATGAAGGTGGTCTGAGACTTAATCTCGCCCGTGTCGTAATTCTGGAACTCGGCCGTGACGTACAGCGGAGCGGAGTACGTCAGATCACGCTCACGGCACTCCTGAATAGAGTACTTTGGGTCCTCCAGATGAGGGGAGGACAGCACCAGACCCATGGTCTGAGCAGCGTTTTCAATCGGAGAGATCTCTTCAAAGATCTCCTCAAGTCCGGATTTCTCGCCGGGGTTCTCGGCCGCCCACTTCGGCGATCCAATGAGCCAGCCAAAGCTGTCAGTCTGCAGTCCCAGCAGATCAGGGACCTGCAAGGGCTCGCTAATTTTGGCGAACGAAGCTCGGTCAACAACCGGCTTACCGTTACGAGCGGAGAGCGAATAGGTGCGCGAAGCAGCCAAAGGGGTTCCTTCCCTGACGTTGGTAAGGCGTGCGGCCAGGACCTTTATTCACCGCTCTCTTCGCCGTTACGCAGGAACGAGTTATCAACCCGATATTCACGAAGCGAACAAGGCAAAAGGGCAGGGATATAGATATGCTGGCGCAAATATCAAATGTACACCCGCAGTTATAGCGAGTCCACCCATTTCGCATGTGGAAGGGGTCACGTAAAAACCGCCATTGGTTCTCCACCAGAACTGTCCCATAGGTTGGGGGCACTTTGCAAGCTTAACTCGTATGGACAGACTCTCTTCACGCCTTTCTTAACGACGACCTTCACGACGACGGCGTCCGCTTTCAGCATCGGAAGAGACCACGTTCTACGGGAGAGGTCACTGTTAGTTGGTCTGGCCTGTCCATGAAACTGTCACCTCCTCGCATGTGCGACGACGACGGCGCGCCCACGAACCTACTCGCGTCACCTGCTCTACCCCCATCGACAGGTGCGGCGGGTCCAATGCAGGAATGCCCGGGTAGGACAAACCTACCCGGGCATTCTTAACGCTGAATCAGCTATCGATGCGGCTCATGAGATTCCACCAACGGATTGACCGTCACTGCAATCTACGCCGCACACATCACTTGAGGGTGAC
>JBDIAV010000005.1:0-83264 GCA_039812645.1 Actinomycetaceae bacterium | reverse complement strand
GCATGAGAACTCGCATGATCGACGACGGCGTCACCCGCCACCTCCCTAGTCAGCACAGCATCATTCACTACCGGCTCCGCCACTTCTCGGATATCAATGCTCATCTAGCTCTCTGTCTCCGCCTTTTTCTGATCCTCATACGTACTCCGGGCCCGCGACGGTGCCACCGGAGCCAAGGAGGCAGCGATCGCCGTCGTTATTGGAATCGCGAGAATCAAACCTACCGAAGCGGTGAGGGTGCGCGCTATCTCCTCGGTCACCTGACTGACCTGGAGCAGGTCCACGAAGGAGCGCTGCATGAGCGAGGCCGCCATGAGGATCGGCAGCGCGGTTCCTACGTAGGCGAAGGCGAGGGTGTAGACAGTCGAGGCGATGTGATCGCGCCCCACCGCCATCCCCTGCATAAAAAGACGACGGCGACTCGCGGCGGGGTTCGCCGCGTGCAGCTCCCACACCGTCGACACCTGGGTGATTGTCACATCGTTGAGGGCACCCAAACCCGCGAGCAGCATGCCGCAGAGCAGGATCGCGCTCATATCGAGGCCGGGGACGTTGCCCATGAGGATGAGTGCGTCATCGCTGGACACTCCGGTGAGCCGTAACGCGTCCACCGCCCACAGCGACATCCCTAGCGTGATGATCAACCCGCCGAAGGTACCGAGCACGGCGGTGGTGGTTCGAATCGAGACACCGTGGGCGAGATAAATCGAAGCGAACATCATCGCCGCCGCCCCCACCAAAATGACGGGCAACGGGTCACGCCCGAGCACCAGTGCCGGAAGGATAAACATCCCTACCACCCCGAGGGAAACTCCAAGGCCCACCATCGCCATAAGACCTTTGAATCTCGCCACAATGAGCACCGACAGCAAGTAAATGCCCACCAGAATGGCAAGCGGAACGGTGCGAACGAAGTCAATAAACACGTAGGGGGTGCCCGCGCCCAGCGCGTGCGGATTAAAACTAGCGCGGATCACATCCCCTACTTCGAGACCGCCCAGCACCACCTCGTAGGGAACATGGACGGGAACCTCCACGCCGGAGGCTTCCTTCATTCGGACATCCGTCTGCCCGGTTTCGCCCATCTCCCCAATGGAGGTGATGACGCCGGTGGTTTGCGAGACGCCGTCGGCATAAATAGGGACCGAGCCGATTGGTGTCTCGCCCCTCGGCCACATGGCCAGCAACAGAATCGCGGTCACAAGGGCCAAAGGCACAACCAGCGCCGCAAGGATCACTCGGACCTTGCGGCGCTGGGGCGGCGAGAACGTCTCGCCGGAGTCGTGATGATGGGAGTGCGTCACGCTCAAAAATCTAGCAGATCAGCAACCCACCAGCTTCGTGGCAAGGAAGCCCTGCACCTGCTCGATGGGGAGACGGACCTGCTCCATGGTGTCGCGGTCGCGCACCGTCACGGCGTTGTCCTCAAGGGTATCGAAGTCAACGGTGATGCAGTACGGGGTGCCGATCTCGTCCTGGCGGCGGTAACGACGGCCGACGGCGCCGGCGTCGTCGAAATCAACGTTCCAGAACTGACGCAGCTTAGCGGCCAACTCGCGGGCGAGAGGCGAGAGCTTCTCGGAGCGCGAAAGCGGCAGCACAGCGGCCTTAACTGGGGCAAGGCGCGGATCCAGCTTGAGAACCACTCGCTTGTCGACTCCACCCTTGGTGTTGGGGGCCTCGTCCTCGGTGTATGCCTCGGTGAGGAATGCCATGAGGGAACGGGTAAGACCCGCGGCGGGCTCGATAACGTAGGGAATCCAACGCTCGCCGGAGGCCTGGTCGAAGAAGGACAGATCCTTGCCGGAGTGCTTGGAGTGCGTCCCCAGGTCGAAGTCCGTTCGGTTAGCGATACCTTCCAGCTCGCCCCAGTCCGAGTTCTGGAAGCCGAACTTGTACTCGATGTCGATGGTGCGCTTCGAGTAGTGCGAGAGCTTCTCCTGCGGATGTTCGTAGTAGCGCAGATTCTCGGGGCTGACGCCAAGGTTGATGTACCACTGACGGCGATACTCGATCCAGTAGTCGAACCACTCTTCGTCGGTTCCAGGCTCGACAAAGAACTCCATCTCCATCTGCTCGAACTCGCGAGTACGGAAAATGAAGTTTCCGGGAGTGATCTCGTTGCGGAAAGACTTGCCGATCTGGCCGATTCCGAACGGCGGCTTCTTACGCGCCGAGGTGGCGACGTTCTGGAAATTGATGAAAATGCCCTGGGCCGTTTCGGGGCGCAGGTAGTGCAGACCAGACTCGTCCTCAACCGGGCCGAGATAAGTCTTGAGCATCATGTTGAAATCGCGTGGCTCGGTCCACTGGCCACGGGTGCCACAGTTGGGGCAGGGCAGCTCAGTGAGTTCCACAGAGTCAGGATCCTCGATGCCCTTACGCTCGGCATACTCTTCCTGCATCTGATCCACGCGGAAGCGCTTGTGGCAGGAGAGGCATTCGGTGAGCGGATCGGTGAAGACACCAACGTGACCGGACGCAACCCATACGTTCTTGGGAAGAATAATGGACGAATCCAGACCGACGACGTCGTCGCGGGAAGTCACCATGTACTTCCACCACTGACGCTTGATGTTCTCCTTGAGCTCCACGCCGAGGGGGCCGTAGTCCCATGCGGAGCGGGTTCCGCCGTAGATCTCACCGCAGGGGTACACGAATCCGCGGCGCTTGGCGAGGGCAATGACATTATCGAGTCGCGAGGGGGCCGGCTTGGCCATGCTCGTTCTCCTTTCTGACGCATCTGGCAGATGCGTAGCGGGGGCGCACCGGTGTGGGTGGTGCGCACGGGACGCGCCTGGATGGCGCGTGGGGACCGCACCGGGATGGAGCGGGCCGGATGTCATGTTACCTCAGCCGGATGAAAGAGTACCGGGCGGGTTGCATCCAGGAACCGGCAATCCCCAGATCGGGTGTGAGATTGCAGCCATGGAGACGTGGTCAATTGACATCGATTCTCATAAATCTCGATAATGATTCTCATGAAGATGTCAAAGATCGTATTGACGGCTGGTTGCGCTACCGTGGCTCTCGCTCTCTCCGCCTGCTCAGGGGACACGGGGGACAATTCTACGAACGGAACCTCCGATAGCTCCGGGAAAATCACCGTCGCGACGTCCTTCTATCCCGTCACTTGGCTCACCGAGCAAATTGGCGGCGACAAGGTCTCCGTCACCTCCATGACACCCCCCAACGTTGAGCCTCACGATTTCGAACTTGCCCCGGCTGACATCGCAACGATGGCCGACGCCGACGTCGTCGTTTACGTGCGCGGATTCCAGCCTTCCATGGATGAAGCCGTTGACTCCATCTCCGGCCCGACGATCATCGATCTGTCCGACGCCGTCGACCTTCAACCTCTCGGAGCCGGGGCGGAGGAGGAATCCGACAGCGACCACGACCACAGTGACGGGATTGAGAACCTTGACCCGCACTTCTGGCTCGATCCGGTGCGTATGGAAAGCGCCGCTCAGGGCGTCGAGAAGGCTCTGAGCGAAGCCGACTCCAACGACTCCGCGCTTTTCACAGACAATCTCACGAAGCTTGAAACCGAACTCTCTGACCTTGACGCCAGCTACAAGACCGGGCTCGCAACCTGCGAGCGCAACACGATTGTGACCGGCCACGCCGCCTTCGGCTACCTCGCCAATGAATACGGGCTCTCCCAGACCTCGATCTCCGGCATTGATCCCGACCGCGAGCCCAGCCCCGCCGAGATTAGCCGCGTCAAGAAGGTCATCCAGGAGACCGGCACCACCACCGTCTTCACCGAGGAGCTCGTCTCCCCCAAGACCGCCGAAGCATTGGCTAACGAAGCTGGCGCCAAAGTGGAAGTGCTTGCCACCCTGGAAGGCCAGCCCGAGCAGGGTGATTACCTCTCCACGATGAAGGACAATCTCGAGACCTTGCGCACCGCGCTGGTCTGCAAGTGATGGTGGATGTGACGGCAAATAACGGCATATCCACCCCTCTAGAGGTCTCTCACCTCGATGTCACACTTGGCGCCTCGCAGATTCTGCACGACATCAGTGTGAGCGTCACCACGGGTGAGGCTGTGGCCCTGTTGGGATCCAATGGTTCCGGCAAATCGACCCTCGTACGGGCCTGCCTGGGCATTATTCCGCCCACCGCCGGTTCCGTGAAGCTCTTTGGACAAGACCTCAACCAGTCTCGCTCCGTCGAATGGGACCGCATCGGGTATGTTCCTCAGCGTGTCAGCGCGGCGTCCGGCGTCCCCGCCACCGCTCTCGAAGTGGTGCGGTCCGGCCTGCTCGGCCCGCGTCGCCTCTGGGCGGATCGCGGCCGCAAGGCTAAGCGTGCCGCCATGGAAGCCCTGGAGGCAGTGGACCTCGCCGATCGGGCGAACGACCACGTCCAGGTATTCTCTGGTGGTCAAGCCCAGCGCGTCCTTATCGCTCGCGCTCTCGTTCGTCGTCCCGACCTTCTCTTTCTCGACGAACCACTCGCCGGTATTGACCACGATTCACGTGAAGCTCTCGCCTCAATTCTCGGCAGGCTTCACACGCAGGGCGTCACCATCGTGACAGTGCTCCACGAGATGGGTGAGCTCGGATCACTCATGCAGCGAGCCGTCGTACTGCGCGATGGCCACGTCATCCACGACGGCGAACCACCGCGTCCAGAACCCGGGCACGATGATCCTGGACACGACCATGTCCACCCGCACAAGTCTCCCGAACCGGTTCGCCATCACGCACCAGTGCTACGGACGGATCTTTCATGATCGAAATGCTTTCTTCACCCCTTATGCAGCGCGCCCTCATCGTCGCGCTGCTTGTGGGTTTTACCGCTCCTGTTGTGGGAACCTACCTCGTCCAGCGGGGTATGGCGCTCATGGGAGACGGCATCGGCCACATCTCGCTGACAGGTGTGGCGGTTGGCTGGCTAGCTGCTGGCTCACTCGGGCTCTCCCCCAATGATGTTCTTGCCATTCCCGGCGCAATCGTGGCTTCACTCATCGGAGCAATCCTCATTGAAGTAGTGCGGGCGCACGGGCGCACCGGCGGCGATGTCGCCCTTGCGATGCTGTTCTACGGGGGCATTGCTGGTGGTGTGCTTCTCATCCGGATTGCCGGTGGAACAACCACCAATCTCACCAGTTACCTTTTTGGATCGATCGCCACCGTGTCCGTCGCCGATGTTCGTTACACGATAGGCCTGGGAATCGTCATTCTTCTCGTGGGTGTAGGGCTACGAGGACCCCTCTTCGCACTCTCACACGACGAAGAGTTTGCCCGCTCCACCGGACTGAAGGTGCGGGCACTGAACATCCTTGTCGCCGTCGTCGCCGCTCTTACCGTCTCAGTATCAATGCGAGTGGTCGGAGTACTCCTGGTGTCGGCAATTATGATCGTCCCAGTGGCCGTGGCACAGCTGCTGAGTTCGTCTTTCACTCGCACCATGCAGATTGCACAGGTCATTGGCACACTCGCCTGCGTGGCGGGGCTGGTCATTACGTATCATGTTCCGGCTTCACCCGGCGCGACAATCGTGGTTATGCTCATAGGACTGTATGCTGTGGTGGCATTGGGGCGCCCCCTCGTCCGAATGCTCATTCCCTCTCGAAAGGTCGCATAATGGCTGGCTCTCGCATGACGGTTCAACGTGCCGCAATCGCAGCACGCATGGAAAACATCACCGAGTTCGTCAGTGCACAACAGTTGCACGAGGATCTCAGCCGTTCTGGCCAGCGCATCGGACTTGCCACCGTTTACCGTACGTTGCAGTCCCTCGCCGACGAGGGCAAGCTCGATATTCTGCGCTCCGATGCCGAAACGCTGTACCGCCATTGCGAAACCGATCATCATCACCACCACCTTGTCTGCCGCCAGTGCAACAGCACGCGTGAGGTATCGGGTGCTGGGGTCGAGGAATGGGCTCGCAAAGTTGCGGAAGAGGCCGGATACATTGCCGAGACGCACACACTGGAAATCTACGGACTGTGCCCGGAGTGTCAGAAGAAGTAACACGTGAAGCGGCCACACCTCAGGGGCGCTAGCACTGTGGCTTTTACTTGAACCATTCCAATTTTTGCGACACTGTCTCTATCTTTTTCCAATTGTTCGCAAACATTTCGGCGTGACTTCAACAACTATTGCAAGCCTAACTTCAGACTGTCGCGAAGTTAGGTACGGCAGCTAGACTGCCTTTATGCTCGAATCCATCGCAGATTTTTTGACCAGTGGCCCTGCCCTCGGCTACTACCTCTTCCTATTTATGGTTGTGGCGCTACGATCCACGGCCATGTACGGAGTGGGCCGCTACGGGCATTATCTCGCCATGAAGGCAAAGAAGCCTGAAGGTGGTTTTCGCTTAAAGATTTGGAACTGGGTTCACGCAGAGAGCACGGTCAACGGCATGGACCTGCTCCGCCGCCGGGGTTGGATTGCGATTCCTCTCTGCTTCCTCACTGTGGGCGTTCAGTCGGTCATCACCGTTTCCGCCGGGGCTATCGGCATGTCGGTTCCGATGTGGATCGCTTCCGCCTTTGCTGGCTGGCTTGCTTGGGCTGCAATTTACTCGACGATCGGTTTCGCAGTATGGGGCGCGGCGGTCTCCGCGGCCGCAGGTTCCCCTCTAGGTATTGCCATTGCTGTTGCCGTCGTGGCAGCCCTGCTAGTATATGTAGTTCTTGTGCGGCCACGGAGGGCTGCCAAAGCAGTCACCGTGGAGGACTAAGTGGACAGCATCGACGTCACTCTGCCCATTCGATTGGGGCAGTTCATCAAACTCGCATCTCTCGCCGATTCCGGCGCGCAAGCACGCGAGATGATTGAGATGGGCGACATTACCGTCAACGGCAACGTCGAGACACGCCGTGGGCACCACTTGCACGACGGCGACGTCGTCGCCCTCCAACTCCCCCAGGGCGAAATCGCCGTGAAACTGGTGGCGCTGTAAATCAGGGATCGAGCTATAAGGCAAAGTTGGGGGCCCCGTTGCAATGACGCGACGGGGCCCCACTACTTCTTCAGACGTCAGGGGCTCGGCTCCCGCTTACATAATGCAGTGCCGCCCCAGCAATACCTTGAGGTCAGACATCATTCCTGAGCCAGGATGTACATAGAACTCCCGGTCCACCTGCACCACGGTGGTGACTCCCGGTTTCTCGATGTGAAGGCGCACGGGCGCCGATCCCGGATAGGAACGCAGAATATCGGCCAGACTTCCCATCAGTTGCTGGGTACACATACGCTCGGGGAGCCGGAGTTCAAGCGGCGAATCAGGCAGAAGATCGCCCGAGGGGAGCTCCATGCCCTGGGCGGAGAGTTGGATGGCACCGTCACGCACCTGCACGCGGCAATGGATGATAGCGACGGCGTCCTGGGTGAGCATCGTGGAGACCGTGGGATAGGTCTGCGGGAAGAAGTTGATCTCAGCGCTACCAGAGAAGTCCTCCAGGGTCACGGTAGCCCACAGCTTGCCGTTCTTCTTCGACACTCGCGGCTGGACCGAGGTGACGAGCCCTGCGAGCGACACGGTGGAACCGTCCACAGGAGCCTCGTCGTTCATCAGCCTGACAATCGTGGTGTCCGCAGCCCTTTCCAAGACATGCTCCATCCCGGAGAGCGGATGATCGGACACATAGAGCCCCACCATGTCCCGCTCGTGGTCTAGCTTGACCTTCTTGTCCCATTCGGGCAGATCGGGAATCACCACATCCACGCCGGTCCCGAGATCGGCATCTGATCCTCCGAAGAGATCGAACTGGCCAATGGCCTCGTTCTTCTTGAGGGACACCACAGAATCGACGGCCTCCTCGACGCGCGAGAGCAGCGCGCGGCGGGTGTAGCCCATCGAATCGAAGGCGCCCGCCTTAACGAGACACTCAATGGCGCGCTTGTTGCACACAGGCAGTGGCACCTTGTCGAGGAAGTCCTGGAAGGAGGTGAAGGTGCCTTTCTCCTGACGTGCCTTGATAATGCCTTCCACCACGTTGGAACCAACATTCCGCACGGCAGACAGACCCACGCGGATCTCATCACCCACGGCGGAGAAGTTTGCGAGGGACTCGTTGACATCCGGCACCAGCACCGTGATGCCCATGCGGCGCGCCTCAGCAAGGTAAAGCGCAAGCTTGTCCTTGTTGTCCTTCTTCGAGGTGAGCAAGGAGGCCATGTATTCGACCGGATAGTTGGCCTTAAGGTAGGCCGTCCAGTAGGAGATGAGGCCGTAGCACGCAGAATGCGAGCGGTTGAAGGCGTACTGAGCGAAAGGAACAAGAATCCCCCATAGGGTATCAATACATTCCTTCGAGTAACCGTTGTCCAGCATTCCCTGGGAGAAGCCCTCGAACTGCTTATTCAGCACATCCAGCTTCTTCTTACCCATGGCCTTGCGCAACGTATCTGCTTGGCCCATCGTGAAGCCCGCGCAGGTCCGCGCAATCTGCATGACCTGCTCCTGGTACACAATGAGACCATAGGTGGTACCCAGAATCTCCTTGAGCGGTTCCTCAAGCTCCGGATGAATCGGAGTGATTTTCTGGATCCCGTTCTTACGCAACGCGTAGTTGGTATGCGAGTTCATGCCCATCGGGCCGGGCCGATACAGGGCCGACACAGCGGAAATGTCCTCGAACTCGGTGGGCTTCATCTGTTTGAGCAGAGCGCGCATCCCGGCGCCATCGAGCTGGAACACACCTAACGTTTCCGCGCGAGAGAGCAGCGCGAACGTCTCCGGGTCATCCAGAGTGACGGACTCAATCTCCACCGGAGGCTTATTGTTCATCTCGATATTTTCGAGCGCATCATTAATGGTGGTGAGGTTGGAAAGCCCCAGGAAGTCCATCTTGAGCACGCCCAATTCCTCACAGAGAGGATATTCAAACTGGGTGATGGTGGCACCGTCGGCTGGACGCTTCATCAGAGGGATGACGTCCATGAGCGGCACCGAGGACATGAGGATGGCACACGCGTGCACACCCCACTGACGCGTCAGCCCCTCGAGCCCGATGGCGAGGTCAAAAACTCGCCTCGCGTCGCCGTCGGTCTGAACAAGCTGACGGAAGTCACCGGCCTCCTGGTAACGGTCGTGCTTCTCATCGAAGATACCGGTGAGCGGGATATCCTTGCCCTGCACGCCTGGCGGCAGGGCCTTCGTCATTCGGTCACCCATCTCGAACGGGTAGCCCAGCACACGTGCGGAATCCTTGAGGGCCTGCTTCGTCTTAATGGTGCCGAAAGTGACCACCTGGGCCACCTTATCCGCACCGTACTTTTTCTCGACGTACTCGATGACTTCCCCGCGCCTACGCTCGTCGAAATCGACGTCGATATCAGGCATCGAGATGCGCTCAGGGTTAAGGAACCTCTCGAACAGCAGGGAGTATTTGATCGGGTCAAGTTCGGTGATATCAAGGGCGTAAGCCACCATCGATCCCGCGCCGGAGCCACGGCCCGGCCCCACACGAATGCCCTGCTTCTTGGCCCACCGGATGTAGTCAGACACCACAAGGAAGTAGCCTGGGAAGCCCATCTCAACGATGACTCCCACCTCGTAATCAGCACGCTCGCGTACGTCCTGAGGAATCGTCTCACCGAAACGAGTGCGAAGGCCGTTTTCCACCTCCTTAATGAACCAGGAGGTGGTGTCCTCACCCGCGGGAACCGGGAACTCTGGCATGTAATTGGCACCCTCGGCCGCGGTGGTGAAGGAAACGTTGCAACGCTCGGCTATCAGCAGCGTATTCTCACAGGCACCCGGAATATCGCCAAAGAGATCCCACATATCGTTCGAGGAACGCAAATGGTATCCGGTGCCGTCAAAGGTGAAACGATCAGGGTCCTGAAGCGTGGAGCCCGAATTGATACAGAGCATGGCGTCCTGGATAGGCGCATCCTCTTCGCGAACGTAATGCGAATCGTTCGTGGCGATAATCGGGGCGCCAATCTTGCGCGCCAACTCAATGAGTTCGTTGCTGACACGACGTTCGATGGCATTATTGTGGTCCATCACTTCAACGAAGTAATTGTCCTTGCCGAAAAGTTCTTGCATTTGGCCAGCAGCCCGGTAGGCCTCATCAAACTGACCCAGCCGGAGGCGCGTCTGTACTTCGCCCGACGGACAACCAGCGGTACCAATAAGGCCCGAATGGTACGTCTCTAGCAGATCTTGATCCATACGGGGCCACTTGCCCATCTGCCCTTCTAAGGAAGCGAGCGAGGACATTCGGAAGAGATTATGGAGCCCCGTATTGTTCTCCGCAAGGAGCGTCATATGCGTGTAGGCACCGCGAGCCGAGACATCGTCCGCGCGCTGAGTTTCGTCACCCCACAGCTTGCGATCCGACCCAAATCGCGATGTTCCAGGAGTTACGTATGCCTCAACACCAATGATTGGCTTAATCCCCTCGGCGGTGGCGGCCTTGTAGAACTCGTAGGCGCCAAAACAGTAACCGTGATCGGTGATGGCCACCGCATTCTGGCCCTGCGCCTTCACCTCAGAGATGAGCTTCTTGATCTTGGCGGCGCCGTCCAACATGGAGTATTCGGTGTGCACATGCAGGTGAGCGAAATCCTTCGAGGTCATGCGAACAGTCTAGTCGGACCCTCCGTCAGATTCCGCGCCCACCCCTGAGGCAAGGACCATCTTGACGGGTGTGGCGTGCGGTGATGCCCGATTCTCTACCGTGTGATACACCCCACTTTTTCATCTCATTGCTCCAATCGCCAGTCACAACAGGCGTTCTACCAGTGACATTACTCAATGCTCTTCGCTGGAAGACGTCGTCGTCGACGCTAATACGAGGAATTCTGGGGTGCGATAGGACGTCGGGCCAGAATCTATCGGTGGTCGATCGTAGGAAGGAGGAATGCCCTGATGGACGAGAGTTAAGGCTCACGGACTCTGCCCGCTAGGCCCGCTGGCCAACTAGGCCGAGCGGAGGTGACACTCAGGATTGGGGCAACACCAACGCCATGTCACGATGCCAGATTCCGGCGTCAAGATAACGCTCGCCCTCAAGAACCTCATAACCGCAGGAGCGATAGAAGCCCATCGCCTGTTCCTGCGAGGACAGACGTATCTCGACAGTCCCGTCTGGTCCAGCACAACGTTCCAGCGCCACCTGGCCAGCCGCATCCATCAGCTCACGCCCTACCCCAAGACCGCGTGCCGCAGCAAGGACTGCGACACGACCAATATGGCAGTGTCCCGGCTCTTCGGGCAGGATCCTGGCGGTCCCGAGATCACGCCCATCGCGCGAAGCTAAAAGATGGATGGTCTCAGGTGCGGTATCTAGCGCATCAACCTCTTCTTCAACGGGAACACGCTGCTCCTCCACGAAGACTTCCATGCGAATAGCCCAACAACGCTCCAGCTGCTCACGCGTACTGACAATTTCAATCATCGGAATACTCCACCCCGTAAGAGTTCTAGCGAATGTTGCAAATCATCGGGATAGTCAGAGTGGAAAGATACCCACTCCCCCGTTCCCGGGTGCTCAAATCCAAGCGATACTGCATGAAGCCACTGACGCGTCATGCCAAGCCGCGCCGAAAGTGAAGGATCTGCACCATACATGTCGTCCCCAACACACGGATGCCCCACAGCAGCCATATGCACTCGAATCTGATGGGTGCGCCCAGTTTCCAAATGAACCTCTAGCAGTGATCCGCCCGCCATCGCTTCGAGGGTCTCGTAGTGGGTAATCGAGTGGCGACCATCGGCGCGGATCCCCATCTTCCACTGGTGCCGATTGTCGCGGCCAATCGGCGCATCAATAGTGCCACTTGTCGGATCGGGGTGTCCTTGTACCAGGGCGTGATAGATCTTCTCCACGGTACGATCACGGAAAGCCTGCTTGAGCAGCGAATACGCACGTTCCGACTTCGCCACCACCATGCATCCCGAGGTACCCACATCGAGACGATGCACAATACCCTTGCGTTCAGGAGGCCCCGATGTCGTGGGGGTGTATCCCATAGCCAGGAGCGCACCCAACACGTCCGGACCTACAAAGTTCAATGAGGGGTGAGCTGCCAGCCCGGCTGGTTTATCAACGACGATAATGTCGTCGTCGTCGTAAAGAATCGGTAAATCTGCCGGCGTCGGTACCGGTTCCGTCGATACCGGAGCGGGCATATCAACTTCGAGGACCTGTCCGGCGGCGGTACGGTCAGATTTGGATGCGGGCACCCCGTCCACCAGGACCGCACCTTCCTCAATGAGTCGGGCACACACAGATCGTGAGAGTCCGGTCATCCGGGCGACGACGGAATCCACCCTATCTCCGGCGAATCCATCGGGAATTGGATAATAACGCCGGTCGCTCATGCGCCGTCCTTTCCTTCCCCGCTCTTGCGCGCACCTTCCGCACTCTTCCGCGCCATGTCGAGTGCGGAGCGCGGAATATCGCGCAGCGCCAGTACCAGAATGGCGATGATCGCAAGAAAGAGAATGACATCCGCAACGTTGCCGATGAACCAATCAAAGTAGGCGATGAAGTCAACCACGTGCCCACGCCCAGGTCCGGGAGCGCGGAAGATCCTATCGATGAGGTTGCCAGCGGCTCCTCCCCAGATGGCGCCGAGAGCGAGCGTCCAAGGAAGGGATACAGTCGTCCGCAAGAGGAAGGGCATCCCGACAACAACGGCAGTCGATATCACGGTAAAAATGATCGTCGAGTTTTCACCCAACGAGAGCGCCGCGCCCGGATTAAAGATCAGTTCCAGTCCCAAGGCGTCCCCGAGAAGCGGAATCCGCTCGCCCTGAGACAGTGCACCTAAGGCCCAGATCTTGCTTCCTTGGTCAAGCAGCACGGAAACAACGGCAACAGCTAAGCCCCAGAGGATCATCCGCATAGGGGTGCCGACGCTCATGGCAGGCTCTACTTTATCCGGCGTATTCGCCAGGTTCTCTTCGCTCACACTCATCCTCATGGCACAACAACGGCGGCAGCCAGGAACTGGCCGCCGCCGTCATTATATGAAAGTAACTCAGTCTTGTGGACTTTCCACATCCTCAGAGCCAACCTCAACGTTGTTGAGGAGAGACTCGAGGTAGCTCTTCAGGCGAGTGCGGTAATCGCGCTCGAAGTCGCGTAGCTCAGAAACCTTGCGCTCTAGAAGGCCACGCTCCTGCTCCAGCTGGGTCAAAGTACGGTTGTACTCATCCTGGGCTTCACTCACGATCTCTTCACTACGCGCGGTGGCCTCAGCAACAATTCGCTCGCCTTCGGCGGTGCCTTCGCTGACGTACTTGTCATGAAGTTCTTGTGCCAGAGCCAGCATTCCTGCGGCTGTCTCGGCGGGCGAACCGCCCTGTGGAACCAGGGGCGAGGTTGCGGCGGGCGAATCCGGAGAGGGAGCCTCACCACCCTCAGCGGAGCCTTCCAACTCGGTCACGCGAGCTTCGGCGACCTTCAGTTGATTCTCAAGCTCAGCCTTGTCCTTGGTGAGCTGGGCAATAGTCTCGGCAACTTCATCGAGGAAGAAATCGACTTCGTCCTGGTCATACCCCTCTTTAACGGAGTTGGGCGCCTTGAAGCGCATATTGACGACGTCATGTTCCGTAAGCAGCGCCATGAGTATTCACCTCTACGTTCTGGTCCAGTGGACAATAGTGACCCCGCGGGTCACCTACATGAAGAGAGTACCCGAAATGGGTACCGATATTGGCAAGGAGTCGTTGCGTCCCACATCTAGAGCGAAGCAAGCTGCAGCAGGACTCGTTGGAGCATTTGGATTCCGATGAAAAGCACAAGAAAACCGAGATCTAGCTGAACTCCACCAAAACGCAACGGTGGAATGACACGCCCCAGCAGTCGCAGCGGAGGGTCAGTCAACTTAAACACCCAGTTAGCGAGGATGAGCATGACACCGGTGGGCCGCCAGTCACGAGCGATATTGATAACAAGGTCAAGGACGACCCGTGCGACCAACACCAACGTGTAGAGCCCACAGATTAAGGCAAGAAGCAAAAAGAGCGAGGCCATATTAGAACTTGTCGATCTCCTGCGCGTTGGCGGCTTCCACACTGACCTTCTGTGGGGTCAGGAGGAACACATCATTGGAGATCTTGTTGAGCTTTCCGTGCAGGCCGTAGCAAACGCCCGCGGCGAAATCAAGGATACGCCGACGATCTGTATTGCCCGCCGCGCTCAGATTGAGGATCACGGGAATACCGTTGCGATAGGGATCAGCAAACTCGGTGCCACCATCGATCGACTTCGGCCAGACGGTAATAATTCTTGCAATATCCGGCACGGGGGCGACCGAGCGGATCGGCGTCACCTCGGTGGCGACGTCGTCGTACTGATCGTCTTCCACGTATTCCTCTTCTTCGACGTACTCATCATCAAAGTACTCGTTCTCGTATCCATCGTCCGAGACCGATGCCTTGTTGATCAACCGGTGAAACGCATTCTTCGCCATACTCACAAGGTAAGTGACAGGCCGCCCACCCGCCACGAAGTCATGCTGGTGTGTCGCTCAATAGCTGCACCACTCCCACGAATCTCCCAGCTGGGAGGCCCTCTTTCGTCATTCTCCTGTGAGAATAAAGACTCTCATCCTCGTAGGTGCAGCGCCCGTCAAAAACGATGTCATCAACTCCGCCACGCCGCAGCTGTTCGGCCAAACCGGCTGGGATGTCGATTGCCGGGGTGCCCCAACTAGTCTCCGATACCGACGACGGCGCCACCACTCGCGCCTCGTCCCGCATCGGCTCCGGCACCTCGTAGCAGCGTCCACAAATGGAAGGGCCAATAATCGCGGTGAGGTGATGAGGCTCTTCCCCTAGTGCCGCAATAGTTTCAGCAGCAATGTTCTTCATGAAGCCCGCACGCCCCACATGTACTGCCGCGGCGTGCAAGCCCTGGGAACTAAGCAACAGGAGCGGAACGCAATCAGCCACCATCACGCAGGCCGCCTGCGGCAGCTGAGCACGCACGGTATCACGAGCCGCCGCGCACGGACCCACCACCAGTGCGTCGGTGGCGGGGATAGTTGCACCACCAACAGCCTCCGCAACCCGATCCGAGTGCACCTGGTCCATCCATGCTGGCTGGCATCCGAGGTACTCCGTGAGGCGTCGGCGATTTTCGGCGACGGCAGACTCGTTATCACCCACATGGGTGCCCAGGTTCAATCCTGCCCATCCACCCTCGGAGACTCCTCCGGCAACGCTGGTGAATCCGGCGCGAATCACACCACCGGGAACCTTGCGTTGAATCGTCCAATCGATGAGTTCCACGTGTTTCCTCTTCAATAGGTTGGTGACTCGTTTCACGAGGGTAATGACCTGTTTCCTCGTTAATAGACCGATGACCCGCGCCGTTGAGCGCGGGCCATCCGAAGTCAGACACCCGAGGATGCCTCCTCGGCACTCACGTGCCGAAGCTCATAGGACTAGAGCCTAGTCGTCGAAGAGGAACGAAGGAATATCCAGTTCCTGTGCACGACGAGCCGGGGGCTCTTCAACGACCGGAGGTACCTGGGATGCCTGACGAACCTGCGGGGCCTGGGCAACGGGGCGGCTCGGGGTCGCGACCGGCTGTGCCTCATACTTTGGCTCGGCAGGCTTAGCCGACTCCTGGATGCGCTCCGGCGGGCGCTGCTGGTCGGATACCGAATCCTTCAGCAGGATGTCTTCTGACTCATCAAAACCAGCGGCGATAACGGTTACGCGCACCTCGTCGCCGAGAGCCTCGTCGATGATGGTGCCCACGATGATGTTGGCGTTCGGATCCACCGACTCCTTGACGAGTCGAGCCGCGGCCGACATCTCCTTCAGCGAGAAGTCCGCACCGGACTGGAACGACAGCAGTACGCCGTGAGCGCCATCAATGCTGGCCTCCAGAAGAGGCGATGAAATCGCATTCTCGGTGGCGCGCATGGCGCGATCGTCGCCGCTTGCGGCACCAATACCCATGAGGGCGGTGCCCGCGTTCTGCATGATGGCCTTAACGTCCGCAAAGTCGAGGTTGACAAGGCCGGGAATGGTGATGAGATCGGAGATTCCCTTGACGCCGGAACGCAGTACGTTATCGGCCAGGTGGAATGCTTCGATGATAGAGAGATTATCCTCGGAGATCTCCAGCAGGCGATCATTCGGGATAACAATGAGGGTGTCAACAGCCTTGCGCAGCGCATCGATGCCGTGAATGGCGTTGTTGGCGCGCTGGAGCCCCTCCCACTCAAACGGGCGGGTTACCACGCCAATGGTGAGAGCGCCGAGCTCGCGGGCGATCGAGGCAACAATGGGAGCAGCACCGGTTCCGGTGCCACCACCTTCACCTGCGGTCACGAAGACCATGTCGGCACCCTCAAGGGTGGCACGAATGACTTCGATGTTCTCCTCGGCGGCGCGCTTACCCACGGCGGGGTCCGCACCGGCACCGAGGCCACGGGAGACGTCACGCCCAATATCGAGCTTGGTCTCGGCCTCGGATTTCACGAGCTGCTGGCCGTCGGTGTTGACAGCGATAAATTCGACGCCTGCGAGTCCGTCTTGGATCATACGATCGACAGCATTAACGCCACCGCCGCCTACTCCAATGACCTTAATATTCGCAGCGTTGTTCAGTGCAGGCATAGCCTCTTCCTTTCAGACCTCAAGAAGTACTTGAGGTTTACGCATCTGACTTCGCGCACAAGGTAGAGGTATGCGGCGCCCGGTTCAATAACCTAGCAGGTGTGTCGCACATTTCCCCTCCTTGAACTTCTTCACTTTTCGTCCCAGCTTCAGCGATGATCGCTGTTTTAGCTGGTCACAGGGGCACTAGGGGCAGAGACGTCATAACGTGACGCCTGCTGTTGCAAGATGATTCCCAGCACCTGAGCTTTAAACTCGTTATTTCCCGATGTGCCCCATGCCACAGTTGCTCCGTCGGAGAGCTTGAGCGTGATCTGGGCGGCCTCGCTCACCTCAATGCTTGATACCCGCGAACGGATATCGGTCGGGAGAACGCTGAGCACGTCAATCATCGCTGTAGCGGCGTCACCGGCCGCGTCCTGTCCTGCTGCAAGAGTGAGTCGCGGTAATCCTTGAGTTTGCTCGGGAGCAAGATTAAGGATCACACCCTCGGTGTCGATCGCCCGGCAGGTATCACCTTCCATCAGGCAGGCAACCGGCTCACGCAGAGTAATTGCCAGGGTGGCCCCACGTGGAAAGTGACGAGAGAGGTCAACCGACTTAATAATGGGGTAGTCACTCGTCAATTGTTTGGACATCGCTCCTTCAGACAATCGTGGTAATGGAGTGCCAACCCATGGATGGAGAGACTCGGTCACCTGCTCATTTGTCAGGTATGCCGAGCCCTTGAGCCCCGTCACTTCAATCTTGTCCTGCTGGAGCGCAAGCAACGGCGAGAAGAACAGCGCCCACGCGACGAGCGTTCCCATCACCACCGTCACTACGGTGATGAGGACCCTCTTCAACAGTAGTCGCCGGCGTTCGGCCAGCTTCTCACGGCGACGCGCCGAGAGTTGCACCACCTGTTCGGCAGGCTCGTCATGCAGAAGAGGATCTCGCACAAGGTCGAACTCGGCCGATGCCACAGCCCCGGCACCCCACTCGCGTGGTCGCGCAAGATTGCGAGCGGTCCTCACCTTTCCGCGAGGATCCGCTGACTGTGCATTGGTTGGGTCTTGATCATCCTGCGTCGACGGCGGCACGGAGGCACGTTTGATGAGCGCTCCAATTCCGCTCCGTTTCCGGGAATCCGACGCCTCGCCCGAGTCAACGTTCTGCCGTTTTGGGCCCGAGAGTGCCGACGGAGAAACGGGCGGAGTCTCCCTCCCCCGTTCCCCACCGCTCCGCGTATGTCGGGTAGTGTCGCCGTCCCAACCATCACCGGACCCGTAGGCACGCGAAATATCACGTGCCTCGTCGGGACTCAGTGCGGCGGTAGGGACAGCATCCTGCCGAAGTTGGGCAATCCTCTCCTCAGACACCTCGGAGCCACCGTTCGTCTGTGCGGAGAGACTACGCGGCTTACCAATCCTCTTAGGAGGTTTCATCGATCCGCGACACGCTCCAAGATTCGAGGTGCCAACTCGGTGACGTCTCCGGCGCCGACGGTGAGAACCAGGTCGCCGTCACGTGCTTGCTCCGCGACCCAGTCGGCTGCGGCAAACCTGTTCTCGATGAATACTCCCGAAGCCATCTGGTCGGTGATGAGGTTACCCTCAACCCCTTCCATCGGGTCTTCACGGGCGGCGTACACCCCGGTCACGACAGCAACGTCCGCCAGCTCCAAGGCCCGCGCGAACTCCGCGGCAAAGTTACGCGTCCGCGAGTAGAGATGCGGCTGGAAAAGGACGACGACGCGGCCTTCCCCCACCCGTTCCCGAGCGGCATGGAGCGTTGCGGCAACCTCGGTCGGGTGATGGGCGTAATCGTCCACCACCGTGACGCCGTACGCGGTACCCGTCGTCTCAAAGCGCCGTCCGGTACCAACGAAAGAACCAAGAGCCTCGGCCATGGCAGCCGGTTCCTGTCCCAACTCCACTCCGGCTGCCCATGCTGCCGCAGCGTTGAGGAGGTTATGCCCTCCCACCACATTCAACGTGACGGGGTAGCTACCAGAGCCGTCATCCAACGTGCCGCGTGCACATCCAGCGACATGCGATTCGTTGCCAATACGGACGTGATGCTCGGCTCCAGCCAATGCCTCTCCCCGGCCGTACGAAACTACCCGAACCCCCTCGGACAGGGCCTTGCTGCCCAACCGCGCTGCGCCGTCGTCGTCCGCACAGACAATGAGTAGTCCACCGGGGACGATGAGGCGCGAGAACTGAACAAAGGCGTCTTCGAAGGCCTCACGGGTGCCGTAATGATCAAGATGATCCGGTTCCACATTCGTCACGATAGCGAGCCGGGGCGTGTAGTTAAGGAAGGAGGCATCCGATTCGTCGGCTTCAGCCACCAGCGCTGAGCCGTTACCCATGTGGGCGCCGACACCAATGCCGCTGATCGTGCCACCGATAGCCCAGGACGGATCCGCCCCCAGCGCGCGGAGTGCAACGGCAAGCATCGCGGACGTCGATGTTTTACCATGCGCACCGGCAACCGCGACGAAATCACGGCCCTCAGCCGCAAGAGCCAGTGCCTGCGAACGATGGATGACCTGCTGTCCGCGCTCGCGCGCGATGGCCAGTTCCGGGTTTGTTTCGCGGATTGCTGAGGACACGACGACGACGGCGTCCTCGGGAACATGAGTCGCGTCGTGGCCCACGTGCACCGTGGCGCCCAAGTCTACGAGATGAGCGGTGGCGGCGGACGCCTTAGCGTCCGAGCCAGAAACGACGGCGCCCCGAGCCATGAGGAGTTCGGCGACGACAGACATTCCCGCGCCACCAATTCCAATAAGGTGGTACTTCACTTGGTTTTCCTCCCCTGCCGCGTTGTCGCCTGAAGAACAAGATGTGCGAGCCGATCAGCGGCATCCACCGGACTTACTCCGCGGGCTGCTTGTCCCATCGAAGTCAATCGCGCGGAGTCGTGCAGTAGTGGGATTACCTTACTGGCGAAGACCTCGGGGGTGAAGTCCTTGTCGCGCACGAGTTCGGCGCCACCGGCGGACACCACGTCCGATGCATTAAACTCCTGCTCGCCGTTGCCAATGGGAAGCGGCACAAAGAAGCCCGGCAATCCGAGTGCACTCAGCTCGGCAACGGTCCCCGCACCGGAACGGCAAAGTACCAGGTCCGCCACGGCATAGGCGTCCTCCATGGTGGTGAGGTAGGCCAACACATGGTAATCGGGAAGGGATGCAGTGGCCGCAAGTACCGGCGCGTCCTTATTCTTGCCCGTCAGGTGGAGCACCTGCACGCCCTCCAGCTTATTGAGACTAGCCACAAGCACCTCGTTGAGACGCTGGGCGCCCAGGGACCCGCCGGTGACCACCAGGGTAGTCTTCTCCGGATCTAAACCCAAACGGGCGGCCGCCGCAACGCGCACAGCGCGTGCATCCTTTTCTCGGGTGCTCGCCAGCTCAGCAATGGCCGGGCGCAGGGGAAGGCCAACGCATTCGGTGACGCCGCGCCGCGCAGTGAGCTTCGTCGACGGAAAGGTGAGGCCTACCGCAGCCGCAAAACGGGCACCGTAACGATTAGCCAGGCCAGCCTTGGCATTCTGCTCGTGGATCACCACGGGAATACCGCGCTTCTTGGCAGCCTGATAGAGCGGCGTCGAGACAAAACCTCCGAAGCCCACGGCGACATCCGCCTGTGCGTCGTCCAGCACTCGGCCCGCCTGCGCTACCGCGGCGCGGTAGCGCCCGGGAAAACGCAGCGCCGCCATATTAGGACGTCGTGGAAAAGGAACCTTCTCAATAAGATCCAGCGGGACTCCCGCCTCAGGAACTAGCGTGGCCTCTAGCCCCTCACGAGTGCCGAGAGCGCGAACCGAGGCTCCACGCTCCACCAGTGCGTGGGCAGTAGCAAGCAGAGGATTGACGTGGCCGGCACTTCCGCCTCCGGCTAGCACGACGTTCACATCAGTCACGGGTTCCCCTTTTCAGTACGGCTCGGGCACGGTAGGCGAGGTTGCTCCGCACCTGGAAAGATTCTTTGACTCCCGGCACGGCTCGCGCCGCCGAGATACACACACCAACAGCGAGCAGACACGCGATGGCGGCAGTTCCGCCCTGGGACATGAAGGGCAGTGGCACACCGAACACAGGAAGGAGCGCTGTAACCACCATCATGTTGGCCATCGCCTGGCCCACCAGCCAGATGCCGACTCCACCCACCACGAGGCGGGCAAATGGACTTGGATGATTCCGGCAAATCTGGAAGAGGCTCCACCCCAGAAGGCAGAACATTCCCACTACAACAAGGCAGCCGAGTAGTCCCAATTCCTCGCCAACAACGGCGAAGATGTAGTCGGTCTGTGCCTCGGCCAGGTTTCCCGGCCACTTCTCGGCGCCCGCTCCTAAACCAGATCCACCAAGTCCACCGGAGCCGAAGGCCCACAGGGCGAAGTCCGGCTGGGTTGGCTCCATTGGATTAGGTCCGCCAAAGAGATGCGCGAAGTACTGTGCAAAACGGCCAGCTCGCGAGCTTTGTACAAGAACAAGCACCGCCACACCGAGACCGCCAGCCAGCGCCAACGTCCCCAAATACTTCCACGGAATATCGGCCAACCACACCATTCCCGCGGTGAACATCATGAAGATGAGACCGGTTCCCAGATCCCCGCCAGCCAGCACCGAGAGTAGCGCGACAAGTGCTCCCACACCCGCTGGCATCATGAAGTCACGAATGGACTTCTGCTCCGGCCGCAGCTGCGAGAGCCATGCTGCTATCCAGACAATCGTGGCGAGCTTGAGAAACTCCGAGGGCTGAAATCTGAAGGAACCAAGGACAAGCCAGTTCATATTACCGCCCGCCGCAGATCCGCCCGATGTGACAAAAATAAGCGACTGCAGCAGCAGTCCGAGTCCAAACAACACGTTGGCGGCGACGAGGTACAGCTGTACGGGCAGCCATGCGGCGATAGCCGCTAAAACGAGGCCAACAAGAACCAGAATCAGGTGCTGGTTCGCCACGCGAAAGGCGCTCGCACCAACCTCAGAGAGTGATTCGAGCGCCCGAATGCTTGACGGCGTGGTGGCCGAGTAGACCATGACCACACCGAGAACCAGTAAGAAGAAGGTCGAGATGACCACTCCGATGATCGAGCGATGCATCACGTCACGAACGCGTCGTGCCTCCTCCTCAGACACCGGGGCCGGCCCCTCACGATAGAACAGGCGAGGAATACGAAACATCGTCCGCTCCCCCGCACGACTGTGCCCTGTTCGGCCGGTGCCAGGTCTCCTCGACTTCGCTCGATCGGTTCCGGCTTGATGAGAGTCAGTCCGACTCGCGGCTGACGCCACTCGTTTCGGTGTACCCTGCCGTGCGGGTTTCGTTCCCCGCGCTCTTCGTACACCCTCACCAGTGCTCTGAGCACCACCGGTTGTCGCTGCGGCAGACGTCGCCTTCGCAGGCCGAGTCCCGGAGGATCGCACACCCACCTTTTTCGGGGCTTTCGGAGGCCGCTTACCAGCCTGAGGCTGTTCAGTCGTCACGTTTCCCCCGAACCGCTGCAGCAAACGCCTCGCCGCGATGAGCGTAGGAGGTGAACTGGTCCATGGAAGCACAGGCTGGAGCCATCAATACGGTATCCCCATCACGGGCCAGCACTCGTGCCTCGGAGACGGCTTCACCCATCGGATCTGTCGAATCCGGAGCAATCCACACGGTGGGGACATCAACGTGTGCTAACGCATCACGCCACGGCTCCTGGTCTTGACCAATAACGACGACGCCACGCAGCTTACTTTCGACCTGCTCCACCAGCTCCTCAAAACGCGATCCTTTTGCCTGACCGCCGGCGATCCAGACGACCGAGCCGTCACGCTGCCCCATCAGTGAGGCCCGCGCGGCGTGCGCGTTGGTGGCCTTTGAGTCGTCAACGTAGGCGACACCGTCAATCCTCTCGATAAGTTCAATGCGATGCTTGCCGGGTGCGAATGCCCGTAGCGCCTCGCGGATGTCGGCAGGGTCCACGCCGCCGGCTCGAGCCAAGCTGGCTGCCGTCATCGCATCGCGAACAATATGTACGGGCAACTCGCCCACCTGGGGCGCCAAATGCATGAGATCATCGATCTCGAAGAGTTCTACGCCTTCGCCGCGCTGGAAGTCACCAAAAGCGCGATCAATCACCAGATTATCGACAATGCCAATCTGTCCCACCGACGGAACACCCAGGCATACTCCGATAGCGCGAGCGCCCTCAATAACGTTGGCCTCGTCTACCATCTGCTGGACAATGTCATCACCCACCGGGTACACGCACGCCACCTGGGTATGCTCGTAGACGCGAGCCTTGGCCTCCCAATAGGCGCGGCGGCTACCGTGCCACTCCAAATGATCGTCGGCGAAGTTCAGGCAGGTAGCGGCCACCGGAGAAACAGTGTGGGTGGTGCGCAGCTGGAACGAGGAGACCTCCACGGCAAAAGCTCCGGGAGCCTCCGCGTCCGTCCGGCTCGTCTCCACCACGGCCGGCGTACCAATATTTCCAATGGCTACGCCTCCCATGCCCGCCTGCTTGAGAATCGCCTCAAGCATGGAGACGGTGGTGGTTTTGCCATTGGTGCCGGTGACGCAGAACCACGGGGCCGCGACGCCGTCGTCGTCCATGGCGCGCAGACGCCACGCAAGTTCGATCTCGCTCCACAACTCGATACCGGCCTCCTCAGCCTGCACGAACAGGGGTGAGATCTCGCGGATACCGGGAGCAAGGATGATGACCTCGGGTTGCCACTGGAGAACAGCAACAGCAAGCTCGTCCTGACCGGGAACCGCGCGCAACAAATCCAGGGCACCCTCGGGGAGCTCCCCGGAACTTGCTACCGCATCGATGGCCTGTTGGCTGGAATCCCAACCGCTGAGGACTGCTCGCGTTAGGTCGGCGAGCGCTCGAAGACTGGCGCGCCCCGATTTTCCTAAACCGACGACGGCGATCCGCTGTCCAGCGAGCGCGTCAGCTCCGGGGTTTGTCAACGAAGTCTTCAATGATGTCATTGCTGAGCCAACCATTCCGCGTAGAAGATTCCCAGTCCAATGGCCGCGAAAATGGCCTCAATGATCCAGAAACGGACCACCACGGTCACTTCTTTCCAGCCTTTCAATTCAAAGTGATGATGGAGCGGCGCCATCCGGAACACACGCCGCCTGGTCATCTTAAAGAAGCCCACCTGAATAACATCGGAGAACACTTCGAGGAGGAAGAGACCACCGATGAGGAGGGCGAGGAACTCCGTGTGGGTGAGGATGGACAAGCCTGCGAAAGCGCCGCCGAGGGCCAATGAGCCGGTGTCGCCCATGAAGATCTGGGCGGGTGAGGTGTTCCACCACAGGAAACCAAAGCAGGCTCCGACGATGGCAGCGCACACGATGGCGAGATCACGCGGGTCACGTACGTCGTAGCAGCCAGGGGCAGCCCCCAGCACTCCGTGGCACGCCTGATTCGCCTGCCACAGCGTAATAACCGTATAGGAGGCAAAGGCAATCATTGAGGCGCCTGCGGCGAGGCCGTCGAGGCCATCGGTCAGGTTGACAGCATTCGACCATGCCGTAATAAGGAAGTTCGCCCAAATAACAAAGAGGATGAGACCGACAACGGCACCCCACACGGCAAGATCAATCGACGTGTCACGGACAAACGAAATGCGTGTGGTAGCCGGCGTGCGATTATCCCCGTTACGGAACTGCAGGACCAGCACTGCGAAGGCAATACCGATGACGGCCTGCCCCACCACCTTCATCCAGGGTGTCAGTCCGAGCGACTGCTTTTGCCGAATCTTCGCGAAATCATCGAGGAATCCGATGAACCCTAATCCCGCCATGAGGGAGAGGAGGAGAACGCCGGACGCATTCGGAGCTCGCCCCGTCAACAGGTTGCCCATGGCATAACCCAGGATCGAGGCAAGAATAATAATGAGGCCGCCCATCGTGGGTGTGCCACGCTTCGTCTGGTGACTCGTGGGGCCGTCCTGTCGGATGAACTGGCCGTACTCCCGCTTCACCAAAATCCTGATGAGCAGCGGCGTTCCGATGAGAGTGCCAATGAAGCCAAAGGCCCCAGAAATTAAAATGGCTAGCATTTACTCGTCCTCCCCGACCAGCGCATCCGCAATCTTCCAGACACCCGAGCCATTCGATCCCTTGAGGAGCACCACGTCATCCGTTGCTAATACGGTATCGAGCAGTGCCAGGGCTTCGTCTGATGTGGCGGTATTTACAACGTCAATATCTTGGGCGGTGGCAGCGGCCGACAGTGCCTCGATCCCACTTCCCACACAGATGAGTAGGGAGACCCCGGCCTGCTTGAGAACCGGAGCGAGAGCTGCATGCTCATTGGCGCTCTCCTCGCCAAGTTCCAGCATCGCCCCGAGCACAGCAATCTTTCGACGTCCGTCGCCGAGCCTCGCCAGAGCGGCGATTCCCGCGCGCATTGAATCGGGGTTGCCGTTGTAGGCGTCGTCGATCATAGTGATGCCGCGCAGGTCGCGCACGTCCATGCGGTGCGGGCTGGCGGGACCGGTCGTGCTGAGAACATGCACAATATGGTCAAGTTCGATTCCCAGCGCCAGAGAGATTGAAGCTGCGGCCAACGCATTTGTCACGTGGTGCTCGCCGACAAGCTGGAGCGCCACCGGCGCGTCACCCACGGGGGTGACCAGCGTGAACGAGGCCCGCCCGGTGTCGTCGACCCGGATGTCACGCGCTCGAACATCGGCTTCAGCGAACCGTGAGAAGGTGGTCACCGGTCCCCGAGCCAGCTCGGCCATGGCTGCCACACGGGAATCGTCCGCGTTGAGAATGACAGGGCCTCCGGGGGCGGTGCCCGTCACAAGCTCGCTCTTGGCCAGTGCAACGTTGTCAATGCCACCAAATTCTCCCAGGTGAGCGCGAGCAACGATGAGGACAGCCGCGGCGTCCGGGCGCGCAATGGAGGTGAGGTAGTCGATGTTGCCGATATGGTCGGCACCCATCTCCAGCACCAGTGTTGCCGTCGTATCATCGGCGCGAAGAACTGTGAGAGGCAGGCCCAGTTCGTTGTTGAACGAGCCGGGCGGAGCAATAATGGGACCGCGTTTGGCCAAAATGGCTGCCAGCAGGTCCTTCGTCGTCGTTTTTCCGACGGAACCGGTGACAGCAACAACCTTAAAGTCCGAATTTCCCGATTCGCGGACGCGCCGGAGATTTTCCCGGGCAAGCTTTCCGATGGCTGCCTGCACGTCATCAACGACGACGACGTCCTCAGGCTTCGCCCCACACGCCACCGCTGTGACGGGATCACTTGTGAGAATGGCTGAGGCACCTTTCTTGAGGGCCTCCCCCGCAAGCGAGGCGCCATCGACTCGCGCGCCCTTGATCGCGGCAAAGATTGCTCCGGGGGTAATAGCGCGGGTGTCGGTCGTAAGGTCGAGGATCTCGGTGGTCGGAGTTCCAACAACCTGACCGTCGCAGTCTCTGGCCAATTGGGCCAGCGTCACGGGAATCATGCGTTTTTCTCCTGACTCGGATCCGCCGCGCGATCCGCAAGTGCGCGCCGGGCTTCCACCCGATCATCTAGCTCGATCAGTTCCTGGCCGACCTCTTGAATCGTCTCGTGGCCCCGACCCGCAAGAAGAATAGTATCCTCCGGTGCAGCCTCACGTATCGCTGTATGGATCGCTTCGCGGCGGTCGGCAATCTCAACAACGGTTGAGTCGTGCCCCTTCGTACCAGCGAGAACATCACGACGGATTGCCGCCGGATCCTCCGAGTGTGGGTCGTCATCTGTAATGATGGCAACGTCCGCATAGCGGGCAACAGCCGCGCCCATTGCTGGGCGCTTGCCCTTGTCCCGCTCGCCTGCCGCGCCGGTCACTACAACCAGCTTCCCCGCGGTGGTCTCGCGAAGCGCTTCCATCGCCTTAATGATGGCATCCGTGTTGTGAGCAAAATCGACGACAACGCGGGGCCTCGTGGCGATGACCTCCATCCGCCCCGGAACGGCCGGGCTAATATCGGAGGGAAGATCCTCGGGGCGCAACCCTGACGCACATGCCATGATCACAGCAAGGGCGACGTTTGCCACGTTGAAGCTGCCGGGAAGGGCAGTGGAGACACACAGTGTCTCACCGTCCGTCGATTCCAAGGTGATCTCGGTGTGGCCCGCGCCGGGAACCGCGCTGGCTTTCCAACCACGCGCCCCGTCAGGAAGGGTGCCCTGCACGGTGAGGGCCAGAACATTCTCGGCCCCAAGTTCGTCGATTGCTTTCGTCAGCAGGCGCCTACCCCATTCGTCGTCGACACACACCACAGCGCGGCGCGAGCGACGCCTGGTAAAGAGCGAGGCCTTGGCGTCGAAGTATTCCTCGAAGGTGTTGTGGAAATCGAGGTGATCCTGGGTGAGGTTGGTAAATCCGGCCACGTCGAAGCACACCGGATCGGTACGCCCCTGGGCAAGAGCGTGCGAGGAAGCCTCAATAACGAGGTCCGAACCACCCCGGTCAACAAGGTCAGCGAGGAGACGCTGGAAGTCCGCTGGCATCGGAGTTGTCATTGCCGCGGGGATCTCATGCCCTGCGAGGCGCAGCGTGACGGTCCCAATAAGGCCCGTCACGCGCCCCGCGGAAGCAAGAATGTACTCGAGGAGGAACGCCGTCGTCGTCTTACCGTTCGTGCCGGTGATGGCGTACGTACGCAGGTCACGCGCCGGGTTGCCATAGACTTCCGCCGCGATCTCTCCGAGCCTACTCGACACGTTATTGACGATGAGAAGCGGGACTTCCACGCCGGTCAGCCCTTTGATGATCGCCGCCCCTTCTGGATCGGTAACCACGGCGGACGCCCCCGCCGAAATCGCACCCCCGGCAAAACGTGCTCCGTGCACGTGCTGGCCAGGAACCGCGGCAAAAAGAACACCCGACTTGACAGCGCGGGAATCCGATGTGATGCCCTCCACGGTTGTATTGCCAATGTGCTTGCCATCAACAAGCGCTGCGAGATCAGCCAACTGAGTCATCGGATTCGATCTCCTCTCCCGGGTACCACGGCAAACGGACAAGTGGCACGGTCGACGGCGGGATACCCAGCTGCCGAACCGCAAATGACACGGTGTCCTTGAAAACTGGCGCTGCCACATCACCGCCGTATCCGGCACCAGTCGCATTATAGACGGTCACCGCAATGGCAATTTGGGGGTCTTCGGCCGGCACCAGTCCAACGAAGGTTCCAACACGCTTGGTAAGCTGCCCGTTCTCATCGGGAACCTCGGCGGTGCCCGTCTTGCCCGCGATGTTGTAACCCGGAACGGCTGCACGCCATCCCGTCGAGTTGATGTCCGTGACCGCCTGCATCATGTCCAGCATGGAGTGGGCAGTCTCCGAGGACACCACCCGTTCGGAATCCTCCATGACTAGCGTGGGATGCTCCTGACCGTCCGCATCGATCGTCGATTCGATGATATGCACGGGTACACGCACGCCGTCGTTCCCGAAGACCGAGACCATCTGGGCAAGCTGTACTGTGCTCGCGGTCCATGCCTGGCCAAACATCGTGGTGTAGTGGTCTCGCCCCGCCCACGGCAACTCGTGCAGGATACCGCCCGTCTCCGCAGGCAACTCAATGCCCGTGGGAGAGCCAATACCGAACTTCTTCATGTAGTCCATGCGCGTCTCGTCGGGGACTTTGTTACCGATCTGGACAAGACCCGAGTTGTAGGACTTCGCTAGGATTCCAGCGACCGTCATCTCCTCGGTGGGGTGAGTGTCATTGTCATGGATCTCCTCACCGTCGGGCATGGTGATCGGATCCTCCACCGTGAAGAGTGAATCCGGCGTGACAACGCCCTGGTCAATGGCGGCCGCGAACGTCATAAGCTTTCCCGTTGAGCCGGGCTCGACAGCATCTTGCACGGCCCGCGATCCCCAGTTCTCCGGGGACGTCGCTTCGCGGTTGCCCGGGTCGACCCTGCCAGAATCCGCCAGGGCCAAAATTCTCCCGGTGCCAATCTCGACGACCGTCGCCGAGGCCCATTCCGCACCTTGTTCGGCAACCGGCTTGTCTACCGCAACTTCTAGGACATCCTGGAGGTCACGATCAATTGTCAGACGCACGCTTTGTCCATCGACGGCGGCCACTTCCGTACGCTCCGCGTTGGGTAGGATCGCACCGTCCGCAACCTGATATGTAATAGAGCCGTCCTTGCCGGTTAGCACATCATTTTGCGTACGCTCAATACCGGCCTGTCCCGTAGGCTGCTCGACCGTCTCTCCCTCGGGAATCTCACCGGTCAATCCCATGTAGCCAATCACGTTGCCCGCCACATTGCTATTGGGATATTCACGCTTCATGATTTGCTCGGGTTCAATACCGGTAATGCGCAGCTCGCGAATCTCACGCCACTTTTCCGGAGAAATATCCTTCGCGATATACACGAACGATGACTTCTCTTCGCCGCCCAATAGCAGGCCACCGAGCTCGGCTTGATCCACCTCCAGAAGAGGGGCTAGCTGCTTGGCAGCTTCGGCGGCGCCAGCCCCGACAGCAACAAGATCGCCATCCTCATCTGGCTCGTAGTGCACATAGCTAGAGATGAGGTTCTGGTTAACACCGACGTTATAGCGTTCGACCGATGTAGCAAGGACTGCACCAGACGAATCGAGGATATCGCCTCTCTTCGCGTGGATTACTTCGGTACGCGTACGGAACTCGGAGGCACTGGCGGAAAGCTTCTCCGCGCGCAGAACCTGCAAATCGACGAGACGCATGCTGAGCAACACCGCACACACGGCGAAAATAACGAAGATCGAGCGTAGACGCCTGGCAAAAGGCGGCTGACTGCGAGCTGCCTTCAACCTTTCAGAAAAGCCCACCCGCATCGCCCGAAGTCGAGGGTGATCCTTCTTCGCGGCCATTTAGTATCCCTGCGTCTCCGTTGCAGTCTCAGCAAGTCCCGACTCTGTATCGGCAACTCCCGATTCAGCCTCGGTGAGTCCTAGCTCGCCTGAATAGGCAGACTCGTCCACTCCGGTCGATTGATCCACTCCAACAGATTCGTCCGTCCCGGTGGCAACGGCCTCGCCAGTTGTTGCATCCGCCGCGGCCACCTCGGGGGCGACGTCGGACTCTGCACCGGTTGCTACCTCGGTATCGGTTTCGACTGGGGCAACGGGAGGAGCCTGGAAGACCGCCTTAGGATCGGCGGGAATAACAACGTCCCCGGCATCCAGATCAAGGAAACGAGTATCGGTAGCTGGCACCATGCCCAACTCGGTGGCCTTGGCACGCAGACCTTCCGGCGTAGAGACCTGAACGACCTGGTCAGTCAAGGTCTCGTTCGTTGCCGAGGCAGCATTAATCTGGCGGTTAACATTCTGGATCTCGTACGCGGTGGCGACCATCTGCGTATTGAGATAGAACACGGTGGCGAAGGCACCAAGGAAGAGCGCCAGGCACACAATGACCGTGGAGATAAAACCCTTGGCGGGAGCCGGGGTGGGTACCAGAGCCAGCTTAGGCAGGCCAGAAATGACCTGCTGTTCCGGTGAGCGACGCGCCGATGGCGACGCCGGACGGACGGGAGTAGCGGGGATGGCACTCAAGACTGGCTCCCTTCGTTGCGCAACCGCTCGGCAGCGCGAAGTCGGACAGAGGCACTGCGCGGATTGACAGCAGCCTCAGCGGTACTCGCTTTGTGAGCACCGCGGGTAAGTAGGCGAAGATAGGGCTCGTGCCCCGGTAATTCGACGGGCAAGCCCGCGGGAGTGGTGGAACGGGCGCCCTTGGCAAGCTCGCGTTTCACGATCTTGTCCTCCAATGACTGGTAGGACTCCACCACAATCCTTCCGCCGACGGCGAGTGCGGCAACCGCACGGGGCATAGCCCGTTCGAGAACCGACAACTCATCATTGACGGCAATGCGTAGCGCCTGGAAGGTCCGCTTAGCGGGGTTCCCACCGGTACGACGGGTGGCTGCCGGAATCGTTTCCTTGACGAGATCCGCAAGTTGAGATGTCCGAGTGATCGGCTGCTTGTCGCGCGTCGAGACAACCCGACGCGCGATCTTCAAGGCAAAACGTTCGTCACCGTAATCCGACAAGATCCGAGCAATCTCTCCCACGGAGGAATCGGCAAGGATGTCCGCAGCCGTCCGGCCCTGGGTGATATCCATTCGCATATCGAGGGGAGCATCATGAGAATAAGAGAAGCCGCGGGATTCCTCATCAAGCTGCAACGAGGACACTCCGAGATCCATGAGGATACCGTCAACCCGTCCGGAACGTCCGAACTGTGCGGCGACGTCGTCGATATGGTCGTAAGTGGTACGAACAGCGTGGAAGCGAGAGCCGAATTCCTTCAACCTCTCGCTTGCCAGTTCGATAGCGTCAGCGTCCCGATCGATTCCTACGACGGTCAGGTGGGGAAACCTTGTAAGGAACCCAAAGGTGTGTCCACCCATACCGAGTGTCGCATCAATCATGACCGGCGCTTCCGCCGTGAAAGCCGGGGCCAGCAGTCCAATGCATTCCTCCAGGAGAACCGGGACGTGCAAAGCATTGTCTGCTGCACGTACGGCGCCGCTATCGACGCCATGCTGGGTAGCGGCGTTGTTGTCGCTGGCCATCGACTCTCCTTTCTTCGTTCAGCATCATTCCTGAGCAGTGATCCTCTCCTGCCATACTGAAGCTGGGGAATTGCCTCAGATGGCAGAAGAGATCACCAATCAGGATCAAAAAATTCCTGGGATAACCTCGTCCTCGCGATCGGCGAATGCCGATTCTTGCTCGGTCAGGTACTCGTTCCATGACGTCTGGTTCCAGATCTCGATCCGATTTCCGGTGCCAATGACAGCCAGATCTCGTTCCAGTCCCGCATAGTTGCGAAGACCGACAGGAATCGTGATCCGCCCCTGTTTGTCAGGAACTTCGTCAACCGCACCAGAAAGAAAAACACGTAGGTAGGAACGGGCTTCCTTGGAAGTGAGTGGTGCCCGCTGAAGCTGCTCCTGCATCTCCACAAAAGTTGCGTATGGAAACACATAGAGGCAGTGCTCCTGCCCTCGCGTCATCACCAGACCGCCCTGCAGTTGGTCTCGGTATTTGGCGGGGAGAATCAGGCGTCCCTTCTCATCAAGCCGTGGCTCGTAAGTTCCAAGAAACACCCGTCACCTCCCCTTCGTTGACGTAGCCCCCACTTTACTCCACATTCCTCCACAAGCAAGAAAGGTTAGCCCTGCTCACCCAGAAAAAACTCAGGAATACCAGCGTTTTTTCAGGTGGTGTAAGAACTCCCCGCACGCGAATCAGCCCACCACACAAGAACGTGACGATTACCATAATTGCGGGCTTGGAGAGGCTGCACACGGGAACAACCTCGCTGGGACGGAGAAGCGGTGGAGCAAAGTGGGGAATCACCCGGGCAGTTGAGTCGAGTCGCACCAGGAAGAGCTATGCGGACCGGCAAACATACACATCAACAAACGGGAAGGAACCACGTCAGCGCAGACGGGAACAAGATAGCACTGCCATTGCCCAAAATGATGCAAACAAAGTGACACATGACAAACATGGGGATGGTGTGGAGATTGGGTGCGTTGAGCATACCTGCGGGGAGGGGTTCACAGGACACATAGCGCTCGACATCATCAGGTGAACTCCGAGCTCCCGATCGCGCACCTGACTCCACGCTCCGCACGGGCCCCGGTAAGCAGTAATAGAACACAGTCCCACCTGCCAACACACTGCGCACTCACACAACAGAACACCCGCCGACTTCCGGTCAACGAAAGTCAGCGGGTGCTGGAAATAATCAGCGCTATTAAACGACCTGCTCAGTAGGCGCGAACTCCACAACCACGTGGAGTATCAGCTATTACCGCGACGACGGCGCTCCCATTCGTCATTCTGACGGGACATGAAATTTCCCCCTCCGGAACGCTTAGGCTTCTTTGGCGTAGCGCCAGGTTCGATTGGGCCCGTCTGCATTCCTTCGGAGATGTACCAGAATCCACCAAACATGACGACGACGCCCAGAACACCAACGAGAACGATCTCCACAGCGATACCACCCACAAGGATGGCAATACCAAGTACAGCAACGAGGAGTCCCAGCACTAGGTGGCGAATGGATAGGCGCATCGGAGCAACCGCAGCCGGTGGCTCCGGTTTTAATGTGTCCGCGAAGCTTGGATCCTCGTCAGCAAGTTGTGCTTCGAGTTCCTCAAGCATCTTTCGCTCATATTCAGAAAGAGGCATCGTGTCTCCTCGTCGATCGGTGTAACCCAAGCGTATCGCGTCCGAGAAGTAACAGGGTAGTTTGCCCGCCACAAGCGGAAAAATGCATCGAAACCGTGACCTTTAATAGCACCCTCACCTGTATTTATCCAACGACGACGGCGACACCTTCCATCACTTCCACGGCCCAACAGCTTGGCTTTCTGGCCCCATGGCTAAGCATCCCGACGATCAATGTGATCATCCGTTATCTTCATCTTCGCGCCTACTCGCACCCAGCTCATGCCTCCCCGGCGCACGCACGTACTGCTTCTTTCCTAAAAGACTTGCGGGAGCGATGGCGCCCGCGCCGAACTTCTCTCCAACGAGATCCATGACTGTCTCTGCCTCGGCTCGCCGAGGATCATCATCCCAAGCCAGTTGGATGCCGCCGTCGCCTGTCGAAAGATTCTCAGCACGTAACCCTAGGAGCCGCAAGCCAGGGTCGGAAATCCGTACTGCCTCCAGGAGGCGCCGTGCTTGGTCATAAAGTTCCCGCGCCACAAAGGTTGGCTGGGAAAGCATCGCCGAGCGACTAATGGTGGTGAAGTCAGCGAACCTTACCTTGATGGCAACGCTCCCGGCAAAGAGCCCGCGGGCGCGTAACCTACGCGCCGTATCGTGGGCCTGCGACAACAGAACCTGCTCAAGTTCCGCACGATCGCTCACGTTATCGAAGAAGGTTATCTCTCGCCCTATCGATTTCTCTTCTCTGCTTGTGGCTACCGGGCGCGGATCAATTCCCATCGCAAGATCGTAGAGGTGAGAACCGCCAGCGCGCCCAAGGATCTTGATGAGGCGTTCCTTCCCTAAAGCCGCCAAATCCGCCACGGTCTCAACGCCTTGAATCTGAAGCCGTTCACGAGTCTTCTCCCCCACTCCCCACAGGGCCCCGACCGGAAGAGAATGCAGAAACTCCGTCGTAGCTGACTCGGGGATGAGAAGAAGGCCGTCAGGTTTCGCATGAGCGGAAGCGACCTTTGCCACATGTTTGGTTGCCGCTATCCCCACTGACGCCGGGACCGACACCTCCTCGCGGATAAGTTGGCGCAGCTTTGCTCCGATCTCCACGGGCGATCCGAACAGTCGGCGCGCTCCCGAGACATCAAGGAACGCCTCATCCACCGAGACTTGTTCAACAGTGGGTGTGAAATCGCGCAGGATTGCCATCACCCGCCGCGATACAGCGGAATAGCGCGCCCCGTTGGGAGGAAGCATGATGAGCTGCGGACAGCGGCGAAACGCCTGCCCTACCGGCATCGCCGAGTTCACCCCATACTTTCGCGCTTCGTACGAAGCTGCGGAGACAACCCCTCGTTCCTGCCCTCCCACGGCGACAGGTTTGCCCACCAGATCCGGCCGGTCCAGCAACTCGACGGATACGAAAAAGGCGTCCATATCCACGTGGAGAATGGGGGTCCCGGAATCGTCACTGCCCCAGTTACGCCGGGCCTGGCTGGAACGCGGTGCTCGTGACATGTTCCCTCCTCACCCCTGTTCATTCCTCAGCCTACTCGCCAGCTCCGACAGGTTTCATCTTCGTTTCTCGACGCTGTTTTCATCCCTCATCCCCCGCCCTTCTCACCAACAGCTCCCACACCCATCCCAGAGTGAATCCATCTACGCCTTGGTGGAACAGTCACGATATGGTTGGAGCGTGTCCCGCTCGAACAAATCCAGCAAGTCACTGTCAGCCTTCGATCGTCTGCCTGAGGAACCCGTCCAAACGGACTTCGCTCTCGCTGAGATCGGCCAGAACCCCTACCAGCCCAGTCTCATCACGCTCTACCTTGATGGTGCCGAGTCATCTGCCCTGGATTTGGAGGATCCGCGCTACCTGGAGTTCGAGTACATGCAGCACATCGAACTTATTATTGGCGCAACGCTTGGTGACACAGTGCCACTGCGTGCTCTTCATCTGGGTGCCGCTGGCTGCGCTCTGGCCCGCGCACTTGACGCCGGCCATTCCGGTTCGAAACAGCTCGCCGTCGAACTCGACGGGACTCTCGCCCGGTACGTACGCGAGTGGTTCGATCTGCCCCCGGCACCGCGTTTGCGTATCCGTTCCGACGAGGCCCGCCACGCACTTGACACCACTCATGCCCAGTGGGACGTCATCATTCGGGACGCCTTCCGCAATCGTGAGGTCCCCGCACAACTGCGCACCAGCGAAAGCGCCGCGCGTGCCCACGAAGTTCTCGCCCCTGGCGGTATCTATCTCCTCAACTCCATCGCTTCCACCGGGCTCAGCCGACTCGGTGAGGAGATCGCCACGCTCGCACAGCATTTCAGGCATATGATCGCCATCGTTGACCCCTCCATTCTTAAGGGGCGTCGCTTCGGCAACATCGTTCTCGCCGCCTCCGATCAGGAGTTTCCGGTGTTTGAAATCGAGCGGCGAGTTCGCAGGCTCTCGTTCCCTGCACGTGTCATTGACGACGTCGGCCTGCGTCGGCGCGCATCCGGAGCACGAGTCTTTACCGACGATCAGTTACATCCGGGGCAGCTGTGGTCCTCAGCCAATACGCACTAATAGGTTCCGCCTACTAGTTGCTTGTCCACTTTTACGGTTGGGTCAGTCGCTTTTGCGGTTGGGTCAGTCGCGTTCTGGGCGGCGGTAGCGTTCCACCACGTCATGGAGTGAAGGAACAATGGTTCCCTGCTCGGCCATCTTTCGACGCGTATATCGCTTGGAGACGGCAAAACCAATGAGTCCGACAACCATGACCACACCTTGAACGGCCATGGCTTCCCTGTAGTCCAGTGCGGTGTACACACCGTCCGAGGCGAGGAAGTCCAGCGCCAAGCCAATGAGCCACGCGGTGAGGAATGTGGCCGAAAACCCACCCATATTGGCTAAACCGTTGGCAGTTCCCACACGGGCGGGATGAACAAACGTACGGATGAAATCGAAGGCGATGGCAGAGGATGCGCCGGATAGCGCAAGAATGCAAAGCAGCGCCACAATCATCCAGGTAGGGGCCGGATCGTTCCGTAGCAGGAGTGGCAGCCAGGCGGCAATCGTCAGTGCCACAGAACCATAAACCAACCACGTTCTGCGCAGCGGATGCGCGGCGGTGAGCCTACCGATGAGCGGCCCGGCAACAATTCCCGCCGCTGGCTGAATGACGAGGATAGCTGCGGCCGCCGCCGGGCTCATCCCATTGGCCACCTGCAGGAACGGTACTCCCCACAGCAGCATAAAAACCATCGGAGGAAATCCCCCAACATAGTGCGTCCAGAACCCAAGCCACGCTCCAGGTTCCTTAAAAGTTGAGGTGAAGCTAGGTGTGGAAGGGGCGGTGCGTAGTTCATCCGTAGCATTCGGCGCTGAGTCCACGGCATGGTCAGAGCCAGCCTCAGTAGCCCCTTTCCCGTCGTGCCGCCGCTCTGGGCGATTGCGCACACCGATTCCCGCCACGATAGCCACGATCACCCCCGCAATACCAAGAGTGATGAACGCGGGTTGCCAGCCGTACTCGTGAAGTGCCCACGCAAACGGAAACGACGAAACGACCTGGCCAAACTGCCCAATGACGCCCGTCAGCTGCGTCATCATCGGCACAGCGTGCGGCGCAAACCATACTGGAACAAGCCGCACGACGGAGGCAAAAGCCGTCGCATCTCCCAAGCCGATCAGCACTCTCGCGCCAAGAGCCAGTGTCAGGTTATCCGCGAGCGCAAGAGCGATTTGTCCGCAGCCCATGAGGATGCTGCCCGCGACAATCACGCGGCGCACACCGACCTTGTCGAGGAGCATCCCGACCGGGATTTGAGCGAGTGAGTAGACCGCAAGCTGTACCACAACAAAAAGAGAAAGCGTCGCGGCGGGAATCGAAAAACGATCCATGGCATCCAGACCGGCCACTCCAAAACTGGAGCGACCAGCCACAGCAACCACGTAGACGAGCTCCGCTGCTATCCACACCGCGAGCGCAGAATGGTGAGGGCGTGTGCTGACCTGCTCTGCCACGTCTTACTTCTTTCTTGTCAGGGGCGTCCGCACTTAGAGGTTCCGCCAATAGGTCATGGCCTATTGGCGGAACCTATTGGCGGAGCCTCTTAATCATCGAGCGAGGGCCACCACGAGTGCCGACCCCACCGTCTCTTGCGCGAGGTTGGCCCGTCCGGATCCTGTTCCTCCCGATCCGCATCGCCTGGGGCTTGTTCATTCTCGGAGTCCGTGGGCTCTTCTCCCTCGGATGACACCTCATGGTCGACGACGGAGCTCTGTTCCGGCTGTATCCCGGTCACCTCCGCTACCGGCTCAGTCTCTTGCCCTTGCTGTGACTGCTCGGCAGCCGATTCACCGGCAGGCTCCCACCCGTTGTCAGATTGCTCGTTACCCTGCTGTGCCTCAGCACTAGATTCCGGTTCGCGAGCGACGTCTTGCTCGTTCTCCGACCCCTGATCAACCGGGGCTGGTACGCCGTCGTCGTCCGAGGTAGGCGCTACGTCTGGGCTGGCTACAGCCGGGCTGACAGGCGAACTCCCGGTACTTCCCCACGGCTCGTTCCCATTGGCTGGCGAACCGTCGCCTAAATCGAATTCGGAGTTGCCGTTGCCTCGTTCGCGCCACAGTCGCGACCGCCGAATCTCGTCAATGCGGCGGATCAGCCCTTGCGGGTCGAACTGATTGTCCACGTGGGAGCGCTCGTTTGCCATGTCTACCTGGGCCAGGAATTGCTCTGCTGCACGTCCGATTTCATCAACAGAAGGTACGGAAAAATCATCTTCCGGTGCTGTGACAAATCCGGGGGTGACGCCCTTTTCATCGTAGTCTCGTTCGAAGGCAGAGAGGATACGCGCGAGTTCCTCGTTCTCGGCAGTAATGGCCGCGAGCTGCTCATTTTGCCGGATGACATCATGCTGAAGGTCACCCAACGGGAAGCGGAGGCCCGAAAGTCTACCCACCATGCTGAGAGCGCCTACGGCACCGGCGGAATAATGCTGCCCCGTGAGGTAGACGGGCACACGAACGGCCACGTTGGTCGTCGAGATATCAAGCCGGGAGGCGTGATACTCAAGGTAGTCGGCGAAGGAGGACTGGAACCAGAAGTCCGCCTCAAGCACTGGGTGATCCACTCCGCTCTCGGAGGTTCTCACGATCATGTCTGCTGGCCGCGTATGCGGTGTGGGGGTACCAATGGCGGTAAACGAATAGATCGACCGCACGCCAAAACGTTCCACCACGTCGATCATATCCGCGAGAAGCGCATCCCAGTGAAAGTCCGGCTCGGTGCCATGCAGTCGAAGGAATTCACTGCCTTCCACATCTTTGACCAAAGAGAGAGCCATACCCTCACGCCAAATCCCCGCCAGTCGGCCATTCTGGTAGTTCAGCCAGGGCCGCTGGGCGCGGTAGTCAATGAGTGGGTCAACGTTAAAGTGGGCTGCCGGTTCACTGTCCAACGTGCCAAGAGAGCCGGAAATCAACCGCGCAATGGATCCCGCATCGGTTGCTGGATCCACGAGATTGAGAACGAGCTTGTCGACCTGCTGGTGCGGAGCCTCCTCGGGAAATGAGATGAAGTTACCCATGTCCGGCCTCTTTCTCGCCTGCTCAGCGCCTGTTGTCCTGCTTCAATCCTGTCACACTCAACCCAGAGATCACGCCAATAGGTCCCAACCTCTTGCTAAAGAGCAGATGCTAGTCCTCTTCCTCCATTTCTGCACAGGAGGAACATCTCGTTACAGCCGAGAGCGCAACGCATCGGAGCCAGAAGGCAGCGCATGGCAGTAAGAACGCACCAACGCCGACAAACCGGTGCTGACACAAGCACAGTCCGTGTGATGAGCGCGATTGTGCAAACAACGATGGGCGGACGATAATAGACAGTCATCTTTTGCGGTTACTCGTGCGAGACCATCATGTCAGCGCGTGTGAGCGCACCACTTCGAGGAGGACATTCGTTGTCTGACGCTAAAGCAACACCGCGCCAACGGGCTATTGCTCAGGAGCAAGTGCACGTGGATGCATCGTATGCCGCACTGGATCGTCAGAGGCTGAGCTACGAACAGCGGCTGCGTGAGGTTCGTGCTCAGACCGGCCTCGAAAGCGCGGGGGCACGCAGCGAACGTGACTCCTTTGCTACCCACTACGAGGACAGCCTGCTACGCCTGCGCAACGTGGAAAACCGGCTCGTTCTTGGTCGCCTCGATTTTAGCGATGGTGAGTCCACCCATATTGGCCGCATCGGCCTCAAAGACGACCAGCAGGACATCATTCTGCTGGATTGGCGTGCCCCACAGGCTGAGCCGTTCTATCGAGCGACGGCGGCGCAACCTGGTGACGTGGTTCGCCGTCGTCATATCCAAACTCGATTCCGTGAAGTGACTGGAGTCGAGGACGAATTGCTAGACTCTAGCGCGCCTCAAACGAACGATCTCAACCTCACGGGCGAGGGCGCGCTGATGTCCGCTATGAGTCAGGCACGCGACGGCAAGATGAGCGACATCGTCGCGACAATCCAGGCCGAACAGGACCGTATCATCCGTGCCGATTCTCAAGGCGTCCTCGTCGTGCAGGGTGGCCCCGGCACCGGCAAAACCGCCGTGGCGCTGCACCGCGCCGCCTACCTTTTTTATAGCCAGCGCGAACGGCTGACACGTTCGGGAGTCCTGGTCGTGGGCCCCTCGCCCGTGTTCCTTCGTTACATCGATCAAGTGTTGCCGTCGCTCGGCGAGTCCAACGTGGTCTCCAGTACTATCGGCGGCCTCGTCCCCGGTGTTCGTGCCACCGCAACCGAGTCGCAGGCCGTGGCTGAGATCAAGGGACGCCTCGTGTGGCGCGAGATCTGCCGGAGGGCCGTCCGCGAGGTCTTGCAGCGCCCACTGCGAAAGCGCGTTACCTTCCGCATCGACTCCGAGAAAGTGACACTCACTCCACGCGACGTCGAGTTCGCCCAGCGTAAGGCCCGACGCACCGGCCATACCCACAATCTCGCTCGCGATACCTACGCGCGCCACCTGGTGGATAAGCTCGCCCACCAGGTTGCCGAAGCCAAGGAACTTGAACTACCCGATAACGAGTGGATCGTCGGTGACGTCGCTGCCAGCATTGACGCTCGGCGTGAGATCAATCTGCACTGGCTACCGTCCTCACCAGCACAGCTGCTTGAACGCCTCTACGCCCAACCACATTTACTGGCGGAGGTGGCGCCCGAACTCAACGAGGCTGAGCGCGATGCTCTATATCGGCCCAAAGGCAGCGGCCTCACCGCCGCGGACATCGCTCTCATTGACGAACTGTCCGAGTATCTTGGCCCTTTCTCCGACGATTTTGAGAAGCACCAGCGTGCCGCAGCGGCAGCTCGGGCGGCGGAGCTGTCCTCCTACGTCTCTGAAACCATGTCGGCGCTGAATCTGGGCGGCGGAATCGTTAACGCCTCGATGCTCACCGAACGCGTCATGGACAACGGGCCCCACGCCACGCTCGCCGAACGCGCCGCGGAGGATCGCGAGTGGACATACGGCCACATCGTCGTTGACGAGGCGCAGGAACTTTCCCCCATGCAGTGGGAGCTGCTCATTCGCCGCTGCCCAGCCCGTTCGTTTACCGTGGTGGGCGATCTGGACCAGCGTCCCGCAGGATCGCCACACGGTGGATGGAAGGACATTCTCGGACGACTATCGGAGCACACCCGCGAGGAAGAGCTGACAATTTCCTATCGAACTCCCGCGTCCATCCTGGACACGGCTGCGGAGACTCTTCGCGCCGCCGGCACCCCAGTTCGCGGTGTGCGAGCCGCCCGTGACATCCTCGGCAGCCTCACCATCCAGAAGGCCTCCCCCGCCACGCGCGACGACGGCCTCATCGGCGCTGTCGAGCGCTGGTGCAAGTTCCTCGACTCGGAGTACGGAGAAGGCGCCGGGACGCTCGCCGTCGTCGTTCCGCAGGATCTTCACGCGCATGTCGGAAACGTCTTGGCGTTCTCGGAGCGGTTGCGTCCATGGTCGATCGACTCGGCCGGCAACGATGTGACCTCGCGTATCCATATCGTCAGCGCGTATCAGTCCAAGGGGTTGGAGTACGACGTCGTCGTATTGCTCGAACCAGCAGATATTCTCGCTGAAGGCCCCGGAAGCTTGTACGTGGCCATGACCCGCCCCACTCGCCAACTCCACGTGGTGCACGCGGGCGAGCTGCCTGACGGCTTGACGGAATTCCGCGCCACCGCTGATTAAGAGGTTGCGCCAGTAGGCCATAACCTATTGGCGGGATCTCTAGGCGGGGTTGAATGGGACATCGCTGGCAGTTACCCGTTGCGGGCGAGACGGCTGGATACAGCGGACCGAAGTCCCAGAATACGGGAGCGTTTTGCTTGTGCGTTCGTAATCGCGCACAGTTGAGCCGTGGCTCGTATTCTTCTTCTTGAGAACCCTCATTCCTCCGCCGACGACGTCTTCACCAAGGCCGGTCATGAGATCATCCGTGTGAAGGGCGCCCTGCAAGGTCAGGAGCTCATCGACGCCTTGCAAGGTGTCCAGATGCTCGGCATTCGTTCAAAGACCACGGTAACGCGTGAGGTACTCGAAGCATGTCCGGAGCTTGTGGCAATCGGCGCCTACTGCATTGGCACCAACCAAATTGACCTGCAGGCGGCCAACGATAACGGCGTAGCCGTGTTTAATGCTCCCTACGCTAACACTCGCTCCGTGGTGGAACTCGCGATTGGCGAAGCCATTGCGTTGACGCGTCACCTCCCCGAGAAGAATGACGCCCTGCATCGGCGAGTATGGGAGAAATCCGCGAGCGGTGCGCATGAGGTGCGCGGCAAGACTCTCGGCATTGTGGGTTATGGCTCCATCGGCACCCAACTCTCGGTGCTGGCCGAGGCTCTGGGCATGCGCGTGCTGTTCTATGACATCGCTGAACGCCTTGCCATCGGCAATGCCAAGCGTGTTCGCAGCTTGGGCGAGCTGCTGGCCGCCTCGGATATCGTCTCCCTGCATGTCGATGGCCGTGCCGCCAACAAGGGGTTCTTTGGCCGGGCTCAAATGGAGCAGATGAAGAAGGGTTCCATTCTTATCAATCTGTCGCGCGGGCACATTGTGGACATTGAAGCGCTGTGCGAGAAGCTCGCCGACGGCACGATCTCCGGTGCTGGCATCGACGTGTTTCCCGACGAGCCGGATGCCAATGGTGACCCGTTCGATTCACCGCTCATCGAGTTCCCGAATGTGTTCCTCACACCCCACATCGGCGGTTCAACGCTCGAGGCGCAGGAGTCCATTGGCTTCTTCGTCTCTGGCAAGATGATGGACTACTGGCGCAAGGGCAACACTGAACTCTCGGTCAACATCCCCAACATCGAGTCGAGCCCGTCACGTTCCTCGCTGTACCGCATTGGTTGGATTCACGAGAACACACCGGGAGCGCTGGCGCGCGTCAATCAGATCTTCGCCAACGCCGGTGCCAACATCAATGCCCAAATCCTCGCAACCGAGGGCGAGATCGGCTACATGGTGACCGATATCCAAGGCGAACTTCCCGAGGATGCCGTCGATCTGCTCGTGGCCTCGGAACAAAATATTCGTCTGCGCGTCCTCAAGCGCGAGTACTGAGCATCGGCACACGGTACTGGCCGGTGGGGTGAGCGCCGAAACTCAGCGCCCACCCCACCGGTGGATTTCTCCATCCACTTGGAAATCTCCCCTCTCACACTCGTTCCCGCGATTGCCGCACCGTCCTGCGCAACCCCATAGAATATAGAGGTCACGCCGATGGGTTGTGACCTCTAAGGCAGGAATATCAAGATCCGGCGGGATCGTCGGGTGTGAGGGGAAGCCAATGGACCAATCAGCGCCGCAGCGTCCGCATTACGCACCGGGAGTACCCGCAGAGATTACTCCCGTGACGAGAACAATGGATGCGCTCCTGTTCGAGTCGGCCGGTCACCTTCCCGAACGTATAGCAATTGACTTCCTTGGCCGCACCTTCACCTACCGCGAGCTTCGGCACGCGGTACGCAAGGCGCAAGCTGCTCTGTATCGGTGCGGTGTGCGCAAGGGGGATGTCGTCGCACTTATCATGCCCAACTGTCCTCAGCATGTCGTGGCCTTCTACGCCACTCTGTCACTGGGTGCCACCGTCGCCGAGCATAATCCACTGGCTCCGGTCGCCGAACTGCATGAGCAGTTGGATCGCCATGGTGCCACGGTAGTGATCGCATGGGAACAGACTCTCGAAAAGCTCACGGCAGATGGCAACTTCCGCGGCCGTACCTATCTCTCGGTCAATCTTGCAGCAGCACTCCCGCTGACGTCCCGCATCTTACTTAAACTTCCTGTCAAAGCCGCGAAAGAACAAAAGGCGAAGATTCGGGGCACTGTTCCCCGGGGCATTCTGTCCTTCGACCGGGCGGTGTCCAAGGCGCCACTGTTACCGCGGGATACTGCCATCATGCCGCCAACTCTGGACGACATCGCCGTCCTCATTCATACCGGTGGAACGACGGGTGTACCAAAAGCCGTCCAGCTCAGTCACCGCAATATCGTGTCCAACGTGGAACAGACGGTCCAGTGGATTCGCGGAATTAAATACGGCGAAGGAACATACGCTGGAGTACTGCCTCTCTTCCACGCTTTCGGCCTGGAGACCCTTGTGGGGGTGGGAGTTTCTCAGGCGGGCACGCTGGTGCTGCTCCCTAACTTCGATGTCCCAGCACTGCTTGCCGCCCAAAAGCGCCGTCCCATCACCATGTTCCCCGGGGTGGCTCCCATGTATTCGCGAGTCCTACAGCAGGTGAGATCAGACCGGGAGGCTGGTAAGGATGTGGACCTCAGCTCAATCAAATGGAGCTTCTCCGGCGCGATGGCTCTGTCACCGGAGCTCGCTGCCGACTGGGAAAAGGAGACTGGCGGTCTCATCATCGAGGGTTACGGCATGTCCGAAGCAAGCCCTATCATCGCGGGTTCACCGGTTTCCGCCGAGCGACGCCCGTCCACCCTCGGTATCCCTTTCCCGTCGACCGACGTACGTATTGCCGACCCGGAAGACCTCTCGAAGGATGCCCAGGACGTCGGTGAAATCCTGGTACGTGGGCCACAAATCTTCGCCGGTTATTTAGGCGAAGATGAAGAAACCGAGAAGGTTTTCTATCACGGCTGGCTCCGCACAGGTGATCTCGGTCGCTGGGACAACGGTTTTATCGTCATGGCTGACCGCGCCAAGGAAATGATCATTCAAGGTGGTTTCAACATCTATCCTTCTCAGGTGGAAGAGGTGCTTAAGGCGATGCCCGGCGTGCGTGACGTCGCCGTCGTCGGTATGCCGGATCCCGCCCGTGGCGAATCTGTGGTGGCAGCCCTCGTTCTGGAACCAGACACCACAGTGGATCTCGATATGGTGCGTCGCTGGGCATACGACAAACTCTCGCACTACGCGGTTCCGCGTTCTATCGCCGTCCTAGATGACCTCCCCCGCTCACAGATTGGGAAGGTCATGCGCCGCTCCGTCCGAGAACAGCTAGAAGATTTCGAACTCATTGCTGGTCAGTGGCGTAAGAAGGCCAGTAGTACCTCCGAGGCTGCATCCGACCGGTGGGAGACCTTTACCGCCTCCCTCCAAGAGCAGTTCAATGCCACAAAAGAACAGGTTCAAGACTGGCTCGCCGAACTTGGAAAGTCATCCGAACAGGTCCGCGAGCTTTTTAATCGCGCTGGTACCGATGACGATTCCGAGGAGCTACGCCGCGAAGGCTTTAGCCGTGAGGCCTTCAGCGCCTGGCTGGCCCGCGGACGCAAGGAGAAAGACGGCACGAAAGAGGAACCATCCGAGCATACAGATGCCAATTCCGACAACGCGACCGAGCGGGAGGCAGCGTCCAAAGATACGGACTCGCCTAACTCCTCGGATGTTGGGAACGACGACGCTGAGCAATAAGTACCTGAACGCCGGGCAAGACCGTATGTGGCAAGTAAATGCTGACAACATATGGGCACAAGGTTGAGGTCAGGAGGAGACTTACTCGCCCGAGGGAGTCTCCTCCTGTTTTCGTAGCACGGCAATTGCCCGTTCAAAATCGTCAAGCGTATCGAAGTTGGAGTACACGGAAGCAAACCGCAGATAGGCAATATGATCGAGGTCGCGTAGCGGCTCCAGTATGGCTAAACCAATCTCGTGGGCTTCAATCTGCGAACTTCCTGTGGCCCGAACGCTTTCTTCAACCTGCTGAGCAAGGCGGGCAATGTCGTCTTCCCCGACCGGCCGACCCTGGCATGCCTTACTCACGCCGGCGATAATCTTCTCGCGAGAAAAAGGTTCCGTGAGTCCCGAGCGCTTGACCACGATGAGGCTGGCCGTTTCCATTGTCGAGAAACGGCGCTTACAGTTCGGACACTGGCGGCGACGCCTAATGGACATGCCGTCGTCAGTCGTGCGTGAATCAATGACACGGGAATCGGGATGGCGGCAAAACGGGCAATGCATGGAGTAATCGTATCAAGCGCATCACCAGGTTGAGATGTGTGAGTATGTTCGGCCAACCTAGGCGTGAACTAAGCTGACCGAACACTCTCATCTCTTGCTTGCGTAGGAAGAAGACGACCGGCTGACCGAACCTGAACAAGTACTCAGACCGACAAAACAAGTCGCTGCAAGAAGGTCAGAGATCCCGACTGCATAACCGAGGCGTGAACACGGCCATCTAGGGTGACGGGGATCTATGGCGAATAGGGAAGGTACGCTGTTGTGGCTCTGTCTCGCCACGCATGAAGGCTGATGCCCTCATGAGTAGGAAGCCACGATGGCCATACGGTAGAGCGTGCTGTTTCTATCGTGCGTGACATCGATTCGAACAGTTTGCCCGGCATGCGAAGATGTATCCCGCGTGAACCGTTCCGAAGACGACATTTAGTCATCCTCCTCGGACAGATCCCGCCCCTCGAGTTTGGTATGCCCTATTGTCATAAAACCATGGGCACGTTAATCTCGCGCGAGCGTTCCTACCTCTCCTCACGGGTGAACAGGTCGTAAAGATAGATGAGAAACACGATTATCATGATGAGCCTTTGGTCGTCGACTTTGAGCTCTGAAATCAAGAATACAATCAAAGAGAAGTTTTAGGAAAGAAAACCACCAATTTCAGCTTGAGATATTCCAGATTCCTATCCGCATAGCATCAGATCTACTTCTTTGTAAACCTGCCACCAGCACATTTATCCACCTCCTCCTCTTCACTACTAGGAGACAATTGGATGATAGATAAAACCTGAAAGATGCAAGAATCCTGCAAGAAATCTCATAAAAAGGGAAAATATACAAGCTACAATGAATGTGGGCGACAGTCAGTTTCCGTCAAGAAAAATCCACACACGGAACCCCATCTCCACGATCGAAGGTCAGTATTGAGGAAGTACCAGATCCTGCCCGACGTTGAGAATATCTGAGCTCAGCCCGTTCAATTCCTTAATATCCTCCACAGCGGAACTTACACTCGGGGCCTCAGGGACAGACATCGCTACAGACCATAGGGTGTCCCCCGTTTGAACCACGACACTTTCACCACCATCGACAGTGGAATATTCCATGAGCAGCATTCCAATGACAAAACACACCATTGCCGCGAGTACAAAGCCGGATGCACGGATCGCCAGATCCAGAAGCCCAGAGGACACAAACGGTTTCGTTGACGGTTGACGATAGAACGCCCCCGTCGCCACGCCTTTTTTACCCAGAGGCACGATCTCAACAGCTCGCCGTGACGCCAACTCTTTGCGCAACCGTTCGACATCCTCCGAGGTGACTAGCCGCAAAGCAGACACCTTCGGCGACTTGGCTGATACCACGCGAACGCCTGAAATCTCCTGTGCACTCATTTTTCCTCCTCGAACAACTGTTCTTCGAACGTTTGTTTCAGCGTACTCGCGTTTGCGAATGCTGTCTAGAACTTTCGTTCGACACGCCGTTAGAACAAGTGTTTGGAACCGTAACTCGGACCCATTAACCTTGTAACAGGAAGTCAAACATCAGGCTCCGACACAAAATGGGGCTAGAAAGGGTGCCGGCCATGGGCAACACCAAACTCACCGAACGTCAGGCGGCAGTTCTTTCCTGCATTCGAACGCATATGCTGCGTAATCACTATGCCCCTACTATTCGTGAGATTGGTGACGAAGTTGGACTATCGTCGACGTCGTCCGTGAAATATCAGCTCGATACTCTGGCAGATCTTGGCTATCTGCGGCGTGACACCCGGCGGCCTCGCACCATGGAATTGACCGATATGGGTATGAATTACGACGGCGAGAATCCGTCGGCCACTTCTCAACCGGCAGTTACCCCCGAACTACGCGCAGTTCCGCCCATCGCATCAACCTCCAACACCTTGGTGGATCTTGGAGAGAGCACCGAGACCATCACTGATCCCATCAATGTTCCCGTCGTCGGTCGTATTGCCGCTGGTGCCCCTATCCTGGCAGATCAGCTTATTGAAGATGTCTTTCCTATCCCACGCCAATTGACAGGCGAGGGAGAACTCTTTGCTTTGCGGGTCTCCGGTGATTCGATGGTGGACGCTGCAATCTGCGATGGAGACTGGGTGGTAATTCGCCGGCAGCCCGTGGCTGAGAACGGAGAGATTATCGCCGCAATGCTCGATGGCGAAGCCACCGTCAAGGTGTTCCAGAAGCGTGACGGTCACATTCTGCTTCTACCGCGCAATGAAGCTTATTCTCCTATTCCTGCGGATGATGTGGAGATCCTTGGTCGAGTGGTCACCGTCCTTCGGGCTCTCTGACAGAAATCGAAGAAGGGCCGGGTACCGACGAATAATCTCGTCGGTACCCGGCCCTTCCTGTCAGGTTAAATACCAGCCGGTTCCAGTTTAGAAACCAAACTTGGCGGCAACCGCGCGAATCGAATCGGCGGAAGCACGCAGACCGTTGTACTCGCGAGGAGTGACAACGGGGACGAGGCGGCGGCCCGCACCCTCACGACCAACAACGGTGGGCACAGACATGCAGACGTCCGAAATACCCATCCAATCATCAAGAAGCGTGGATACAGGAAGAACTCGCTTTTCGTCACGCAGGATCGTACCCGCGATGTGCGCCACGGAGAGGCCGATAGCGTAGTTCGTAGCGCCCTTGCCCTCAATAATCGCGTATGCCGAGTTAACGACGTCGTGGTGAATGGACTCACGGAGCTTCTCATCCAGGTTTCCACCGTCGATCGTCTGGCCCCACTGCAGCAGCGGAACCGCGCCAATCATTGCGGAGGACCACAGCGGGATCTCCGAATCGCCGTGCTCGCCAGCAATGTAGGCGTGAACAGTCTGAGGAGCCACACCACAGTGCTGTGCCACGAGGTTACGCAGACGAGAAGAATCCAACACGGTACCGGAGCCGAAGAAGCGATCAGGGCTCATGCCCGAAATCTGCAGACCAGCGTAGGTAACAACGTCCACGGGATTGGCAACCATGAGGAAGATGGCGTTGGGTGCCTGCTCCACGGCGGTCGGGAGGATCTTCCTCATAATGTCAATCGTGGCACCGGCGAGATCAAGACGGGACTGCCCGGGCTTCTGCTTGGCACCCGCAGTGATGACAACGATATCCGCGTCCTTCATCACAGCCGGATCTCCAGAGCCTTCAACGCTTGCCACCGGTGTGAACTGCGAACCCTGGGCGATATCGAGGGCCTCGGCCTTGGCCTTGCTCTCAAAGATGTCGTAAATCGCGTATTCGCGGGCCACGCCCTTGATCACGGATGCATATGCAACTGCAGAACCAACGGCACCGGCGCCGATGACAGCAAGTTTGGCACCCTTCTCCTGACGGACGGCGGGTGCGGCCTGTGATTCAGTGGTCTCATTAGTTGGCGTACTCGACACAGCAACTCCTCATCGTGGATTGGCAGTGAATTCTGCCGTCGAAAAACAGTCTACGGACTGATTCCACACTTCGCTGCTGAATAAAGTCCCTATCCTTGCGCCAATCTTGTAAGTGCAGCCTGCGCCACATGTTTATCTGTTGTCGGCCACATCGGAGGCAACGATGCCACCAAGAACCCTGAATAGCGGGCAGTTCGCAAGCGTGGATCAAGAACTGCCACCACACCCTTGTCGTCGCTACGGCGTAACAATCGTCCCGCGCCTTGCGCGAGCAATAGTGCTGCATGCGAGGCCGATACCTGCATAAACCCATTTCCGCCGCTGGCGACCACGGCTTCGTGACGAGCCTGGATCAAAGGATCATTAGGCCGTGGGAACGGGATTCTGTCGATAACTACAAGTCGGCACGTTTTGCCGGGAACATCCACACCCTGCCACAGGGATAGCGTCCCGAAGAGCGAGGTGGCGTCGTCGTCGGCAAAATCTCTGACAAGGGTGGGCAGTTGGTCCTCTCCCTGCAACAGTACCGGTGTCCTCAACCGGTCGCGTGCGTATTCAGCGGCAGTCTCTGCTCCGCGCCGCGAAGTGAACAGGCACAGCGCCCCGCCCTGCGAAGCCTCGATGAGCTCCACAATCTCTTGCAGATGTTCCTCACCGTAGCCATCACGCCCTGGAACCGGCAGGTGCGAGGCCACGTAGAGAATTCCCTGTTTACCGTGCTCGAAAGGCGAGCCGACGTCGATCCCTTCCCACGGCCCCTGGCTGGGGAACGTGAATCCCACCTCGCTTGCCGCGTGGTGGAAGGACCCTCCCACCGTCAGAGTCGCGGAGGTCAGGATGGCCGGTTTTCCCTCAAAAAGAGTATCCGCGAGAGAACTCGACACGTCCAGCGGTGCAACATGCAGGGATGGGACGTCGTCAAAGTCACGCTGAATCCAGATAACCAGCTTTCCCTCCGCAACGTCGTCGGACAAGAGCTGCGAGACAACCTCTGCCAGCGACTGCACACGGGACCGCACCACGTTCTTCGCCGCCACATCCGACTCTTCCTTGCCCGGCAACGACGAAACATCCTCCGAGGCTTGTTGCAGCTCGCCGAGGAGCGCAAGCAAGCTGTCGGTTAAGAGAGCAGGCCGTTCGGTGAGTCGGCCCTCCGGCAGCTCACCCAAGACGTCCGCTAATCCATCGGCCGTGCTCTCTAATCCGGTCGCAAGAATCTTCTCGCGCCGTAGCAGCCTAGCCAAGCTGTTGATCTCGGATTTGGAGATAGACACTGTCAGCTGCCCTGTGACCCGGTCGACGAGGTCGTGGGCCTCATCGATCACGTAGGCACCCGCGCCCGGAAGAATGGGCACGCCCGCACTTTCCAAGCCAAGAATCGAGTGATTGGTAATGACGACGTCCGCATCCTCCGCCTCCTGTCGGCTGAGAATAGGGAAACACGAGCCACGTAATGGACACGAATTGCCGATGCATTCCGGCTTGGAAATCGAGACCTGACGCCAGGCGCGATCAGACACCCCGGGGACAAGGTCATCACGATCTCCCGTGTCTGTGGACATCGCCCACTCACGCAGGCGCACCACTTCCTCACCCGTGGCGCTCGCCCCGTACTCCCCGGCGGCACGCGATAGCAGCGCATCATCCTCCGGGTATCCACCGGCCGCCTTGCGCAGGCAGACGTAGTTATTCCACCCCTTGAGGAGCGACACCTTCGGCCGCGCACCGCACGTGCCATGAACAGCTTCCGCTACCCGTGGGGCATCATGCAGCACAATCTGGCGTTGCAGCGCCAACGTTGCCGTGGACACAACCACCCGCTGCCCCGACTCCACCGACCAATACATCGCGGGCACCAGGTACCCGATGGACTTTCCAGTTCCCGTGCCCGCCTGCACGAGCAGGTGCCCGTCGGTCTCCAGGGCATCGAAAACCTTCTCCACCATCTCGGTCTGACCCGCGCGCGGGACTCCCCCGAGATCAGCGATCGTCGCCTCGAGGATCGCACTGACATTCTCGTTCATCGTGTTTGTAGCTACCGTATTCGTGGTGTTCGTGGCTAGGTCGGGTGTAACTACCGTATCCGCGGCTATTGAGCCTCGCCTACAAGAATTCCCGCTTCACGCAGTGCGCCTTCCATCTCGCCAGAGATCCGGGCCCGTACCCAGGTTCCACCCTCGCGGTACTCAACTGGGGCCAACAGCTCGCCAGACTCGTGAATCTTGGAGAGCAAACCACCATACGAATACGGAATCGTCACAGCAATCTCAATATCGGGGCGCGGCAGTGCCTCATCAATGGCGTTGAGAAGATCGTCAATACCCTCACCCGTCAAACATGAAACGACGACGGCGCCCGGGAACCGCGAGCGCAGCGCTGCCAAGTCGATGGGATCGGCAAGGTCCGCCTTCGACAGCACGATAATTTCGCGTGCCTCTTGTGTACCGGAAACGTCCGACAGAACCTCGCGGACGGCACGAACCTGCCCCACAGGATCGTGGTGGGATGAATCCACGACGTGCAGCAGGACATCCGCGTCGCCCGCCTCCTCCAGGGTGGAGCGGAACGCCTCCACCAGCTGCGTGGGAAGGTTACGTACGAATCCGACGGTGTCCGAAATGGTGAAATCACGGCCCTGCGGCGTTCGCGCGCGGCGCACAGTGGGATCCAGCGTAGCGAACAGTGCGTTCTCCACAAGGACGCCAGCTCCCGTGAGCCTGTTGAGAAGCGACGACTTGCCGGCGTTCGTATATCCGACGACGACGACCGAGGGCACGCCCGTACGGCGCCGTTCTGCCCGTTGCTGCTCCCGCGCCGGAGTCATCTGGGCGATGTCACGGCGCAGTTTGGCCATCTTCGTGCGGATGCGGCGCCGATCAAGTTCGATCTGGGTTTCGCCGGGACCGCGTGAGCCAATACCGGCACCGGCAGCCACTCGACCACCCGCCTGCCGGGACATCGACTCACCCCAACCACGCAGGCGCGGCAGCAGGTATTCAAGCTGAGCCAGCTCCACCTGGGCCTTGCCCTCACGGGACTTGGCGTGCCGGGCGAAGATATCGAGGATGAGTGAGGTGCGGTCAATGACCTTCACCTGGACAATGTCCTCCAGAGCTCGGCGCTGCGAAGGGGCAAGCTCAGAGTCAGCAATGACAGTATCTGCGCCCTTGGAAGCCACGAGTTCAGCGAGTTCATGTGCTTTGCCCTTGCCGAGGTAGGTGGCGGGATCGGGAAGGTCACGCTTCTGGATGATGCCATCGAGCACCTCGGAGCCAGCTGTCTCAGCGAGCGCGGCGAGCTCGCGCAGCGAATCTTCAGCGGACTGGAGCAGCCCTTCGGTCCATAGTCCGACAAGGATGACGCGTTCCAACCGCACCTGGCGATACTCGATATCGACGCCTTCTTCGCGTTCGACACCGGCATCTAGTCCGGCCACACGGCGCAGGGATGAGCGCTCTTCGCGTTCGAGATCGTCGCCTGACCAGCTACCCTGGTAAGCCGGGTCAGCCTGCAGCGCTGTACCGCGGCGCGAGTGGACGTCGGTCGTCTCAATGGAGTCCATTGCGGGATCGAAATCAACATTGTTGCGATGATGCTGGGTAAATGAAGTACCCGAGTCGTGAGACGTCATATGCTCCTTTGACAGTGCACCGAGAGATTCGGCAGTGTGGCCGCTTAAGCGTGACATCTATTTTCTCATGCCAGGCGGGAGAAAGGTGTTCCCCTCGCCACCAGCGTAGAGGGGAAATGGTCACGGTCAGTGCACCACCAAGACATCACACACGTGCAACAACGGTGCGCAACATGCGATCGAATACCGTAGGACGTGACGCCCGTTCCACACCCACAAGTGCGTCCGATACGCTTGTTCCGTGAGCAACGACCATTACTTCTCCGCGACCCCGTCCGCATCTGCCACGACCACCGAACGCCGCGTCCATTTACAAGGTATCGAATACACGGTTGTGACCCAACCGGGCGTCTTCTCCCACGAGCGCGTGGACAAAGGAACCGCGGTGCTGCTCGACAAAGTCCCCTTCCCCGACGTCAAACCAGGCCAGTTGGCCGTGGACATTGGCTGTGGCTGGGGACCGATCACAATCGCACTCGCTGCAGCTGTTCGTGATTCGCTCTCGGAATCGGAAGCTAAGCAGCAAGACGACAGCATCACTGAGATCTGGGGTGTAGATGTCAACGAACGCTCGTGCGAACTCACCGAACGTAATCTTCAACGCGCGGGCCTGTGGGAAGCTCCCGGCCTGGCCAGCGCGGTCTACACCCCCGATAAAGCTTTCGCAGCGCTTGGCGATCGCAAGGTGTCCCTCATCTGGTCAAACCCTCCAGTGCGTATCGGCAAGGAGGCGCTACACGAGCTGCTCGTGTCCTGGCTGTCTGTTCTCACCGACGACGGTGTTGCCTACCTCGTGGTCCAGAAGAATCTTGGCGCGGACTCGCTTCAGAAATGGCTCCATGGACAGGGATTCAGTTGCGAGAAGCTTGCCTCAGCCAAAGGCTTCCGAATTCTGGAGGCGCGGCAGGGTTCCTGACAATCCACGATAGTGCACCGTATGTGGTATAAAACCCGACGAAAAGGAGCAAAAATCCCATTTTCGGTGCACTATCCCGCCACTAGCGATTTAAGAGTGAGAAGTCAGCAACCAGCTTTGCGGGGCCGGTGAGGTAAGCACGGCCTGCCTCAATGCGCACGCTGAGGTTTCCACCGGGTGAATGGATCGGTACCACCCCTTCGCTTTCACCACGTCCGAACAGCACGGCAAGCGCTACTGCGCAGGTGCCGGTGCCGCAGGCGAGGGTCTCCCCCACGCCGCGCTCGAGCACCCGCATCTCGACACGCTCAGATGGACTCGTACCGCCCAAGGTCCGCGCACCCGGTCGATCCACCGCAAGTTCCAGGTTGGTACCGAACTCAGGAACCGGGTCATACCCGGGTGTGGCGTGGAAATCAGCCGCTGCGAGCTCGTCGTCGTTCTCTAGAAGAACAACCGTGTGAGGGTTTGGCATCGCCACTGAAAGAGCCAGGCGTTCCCCCACCCCGGGGATACTGACGCGAGTATCGGCACCGTCCGGCCCGAAGGGCAACTGGTATTCGCCCATGTCAACGGTGTAATCGGGGGCGTCGAAGGTGACATTCTTGATGCCGCCACGGGTGGCAACGGCAACGCTACCGCCCGGTTCCAGGTCAACTAGTCCTTGACAGCACAGGTAGTGAACAAAGACGCGAACGCCGTTACCGCACATCTCGGCGATGGAACCGTCTGCATTTCGGTAATCCATGAACCACTCGGGAAGAGACTCGCCGGGAAACAATGTGGCGAGTGACGGATCCTCGCGCAGCAGCGCTTCTGTATGGATGACACGGATAAGGCCATCGCCACCAATCCCGGTGTGACGGTCACATATTTGGGCGACGATCTCGGGCGAGATGTCACGTGCCCCGAGCGGATCCGGTACCAAAACAAAATCGTTGCCAGCGCCGTGACCCTTGGTCAGCGTTAATCCATCAAACACAGGGCTACTGTAGCGCTCCGCGGGCGCGCACCGCAGTGACCAGCTCCTCAGCGGACGCCTGCACATCACCCTTGCTCAAATCCAACCACGTGAGCCGAGGATCGGCGCGCAACCACGTGCGCTGTTTCTTTGCTAGGCGTCTCGTGGCTTGCGCGATAGATGCGACGGCTTCCTCACGGGTCATGTGCCCGTCAAGAACCGCAATCGCCTCAGCGTAGCCTGTTGCTCGGGAGGCTGTTGGAGTATCGCGGAGCCCCCGTTCAAGGAGTACTCGGGTCTCCTCCAAGAGTCCATGGTCCATCATGCTCTCGGCTCGCCCCATGATCGCGGGATGCAATAGCTCGTTCTCACGATTGACAGCGAAGGCAACGTGATCTGTGTAGTAGTTGGTATGGCGCGGGAAACGCGGCGTGTATAGCCCACCTGTCAATCGAATAACTTCGAGCGCACGGATGACGCGGCGCGGGTTAGCGAGATCGATCGTTGCATGCGACTCGGGATCCTTGATCGCCAGCTCGGCGACGAGCGGAGCCAGCCCTTCACGCGCCGCGATCTCTTCCAGTTCACTCCGAATCTGCGGATCGTGACCAGGAAAGTCAAGTTCATCAAGCAAAGCCGAGAGATAGAGGCCGGAACCTCCTACCACAAGAGGAATCTTGCCGCGAGCCTGAATATCCGCAACGTCCTGTCTGGCATACCGCTGGTAAGCGGCGACGCTTGCTTCATCATGAATATCGAGGACATCAATCTGATGGTGCACGATTCCGCCGCGCTGGGCCACCGGAAGCTTTGCCGTGCCAATATCCATGCCGCGATACAGTTGCATCGCATCAGCAGACACGATTTCCACCCGCTCCGGGCCGCCGAGAAGCTCCGCCACCTTCAACGAAAGCGCCGTTTTTCCGCTCGCGGTAGGCCCGGCAATCGAGATAATCATCGATTACTCCAGAAAATCATCCACTATTTTCCACCTAAGCGGATGACAGGAATGCCCAACGATACAGGAGCCTTACCCTCCGCCTCCGCGCTGAGCTCAGCAGCGCGCTTTTCACGCCTCTCCCAAGCGTCACCAGCGCGGGTGCGACGAACTTCGAAGAGCCCTCCGGCAAGAGCAGAATCTGCCACCAGATGATGGGGAGCAGCATGGGTCACGACAGCGCGAACCATGTCGCCGGGGCGAGGCCGCTCGGATTCCACGAGGTGCTCCGGCAGAGCTACATGGACAAGACGGTTGTCCGCAGCGCGGCCACTCACGCGGCTCGTCGACTGATCCTTCCGGCCCTCACTCGCGGAAATCAACACATCCACAGTGCGACCTTCCTGCGCCGCGTTCTCCTCAGCGGAGATGCGCTCCTGAAGAGCGATAAGACGCTGGTAGCGCTCGGCGACGACGTCCTGCGGCACCTGCTCCTCCATGTCCGCCGCGGGAGTTCCCGGGCGTGGAGAATAAATAAAGGTGAAAGCGGAGGAGAAACGGGACTTCTCCACCACATCAAGCGTGGCCTGGAAGTCCTCTTCGGTCTCGCCGGGGAAGCCCACGATGATATCCGTAGTAATCGCAGCGTCTGGAATCCGCTCGCGAACAGCACTCAAGATACCCAGGAAACGCTCCGAACGGTAGGAGCGGCGCATCGCACGTAGGATGCGGTCCGAGCCCGACTGCAACGGCATGTGGAGCGACGGCATAACGTTGGGGGTTTCAGCCATCGCGTCAATGACGTCCGTGGTGAAGGCCGCCGGATGTGGCGAGGTGAAGCGCACGCGCTCTAAACCTTCGATCTCACCGCAGGCGCGCAACAGTTTGCCGAAGGCTTGACGGTCACCAAATCCCACGCCATATGAGTTAACGTTCTGCCCGAGCAGGGTCACCTCAATGGCTCCCTCAGACACCACAGCTCCCACCTCGGAGAGGACCTCGCCCGGACGGCGATCTCTTTCTTTGCCACGCAGATGAGGCACGATGCAGAAGGTGCACGTGTTGTTGCATCCCACGGAGATGGACACCCAGGCTGCATATGCCGACTCACGGCGTGTGGGCAGCGTGGACGGGAAGACCTTGAGGGATTCCTCGATCTCCACGGCCGCCTCGTTGTTGTGGCGTGCACGCTCTAGCAAGGCCGGGAGTACGTCAAGGTTGTGGGTTCCAAGAACGGCATCCACCCAGGGAGCCTTCTCAACAATTCCTTCACGCATCTGCTGGGCGAGGCAACCGCCCACCGCAATCTGCATTCCCGGCCGTTCGCGCTTCACCGAAGCCAGCTGACCTAGATTGCCAAAGAGACGGTTTGCTGCATTCTCGCGGACGGAACAGGTATTGAGGATGACAACGTCCGCCCCTTCGTCCCCAGCCAGCGTCGCTCGCGCGGCCTTCTGGGGAACTTGGGCAACCGGAACGTAGCCAGCTTCCTGCAGGAGGCCGGCTAGGCGCTCGGAATCGTGAACATTCATCTGGCATCCGAGAGTTCGGATGGCATAGGTACGTGGTAGCTCAGACATCGCCGATAAGTCTAGTGCAGGCACGCGTCAACATCCCCTTTACTTTTGGGCTGAATTGGTCACGTCGAGATATTGGACAGCTCTCGGCAACTCATACGTGCTACCAATAACCAATGCTGTACCTGTAACTATCGCATTTCTTGTCATCGTAACCGCCGCATCTCTTCGCCTGCGGCGTCACTCCGCAAGCCGTACTCGAGCTTCGCGCAGTGCCTGCGAGCATTGCTCAGGGTCGAAGCCCTTGCGCGCCAGCGCGGCATACGTTCGCCGTGTCAGGGTATCTGGATTCCCCGAGGTGGACCGTAGCTTCTTCATCGCCAGAGTCACTGCCGCCTCCAGTTCATCCTCGGGATCGATCTGCGCCAGAGCTTGTTCAGCTAGATCTCGGGCCACTCCCTTGCGTTGAAGTTCGGCAAGAATGGCCCGCCGTGACGCACCCTTCTCCGCGAAACGAGTACGAGTGAGCACCTCGGCAAAATGCGCATCATCAATCAGACCAAGCTCCTCGAAACGTTCAAGAATCTCATCGACGACGTCAGCGCAGATTCCTCGACGTTCCAGAGCCTCAGCAAGTTGGGCGCGAGAACGATCCATCATCGCAAGTTGCCGTACGACGATGTCTCGCGCCTTCTCCCGCTGCTCCTCAATACTCAGCTCGCGTGGCTCCACGTTTCGTGTTCTTCCCGCAGAACGCTTCCGACGTCCCGTTCCTGGCACGCCCGATTCACCCCTGTGATACCCGGAGCGTTTCCGCCCATCAGCGAGCATCAGAAATCGACGTCCTCTGCCCCTTCAGCCTCAGCTACCTCGTCCGGATCAACGCCGATACCTACCTGGGCTAGGATCTTCTTCTCGATTTCGTCAGCCATCTCAGGGTTGTCTTTGAGGAACTGGCGCACCTTCTCTTTGCCCTGACCAAGCTGGTCACCATCGTAGGTATACCAGGCGCCCGATTTACGGACTACACCTAGATCAACGCCCATATCGATGATTCCACCCTCACGCGAGATCCCCTCGCCATACAGGATGTCGAATTCCGCCTGCTTGAACGGCGGAGCCATCTTATTCTTCACAACCTTGACACGGGTACGGTTACCGACGGGGTTGTCGCCTTCCTTCAACGTCTGAATACGGCGGATATCAAGACGCACCGAGGCGTAGAACTTCAGTGCTTTACCACCCGTGGTGGTCTCAGGGTTACCAAAGAATACGCCAATCTTCTCGCGCAGCTGGTTGATGAAGATCGCGGTAGTCCCAGAAGCAGAAAGTGCTCCGGTGATCTTACGCAACGCCTGACTCATAAGGCGGGCTTGGAGGCCAACGTGGGAATCACCCATCTCGCCCTCAATTTCCGCCTTGGGAACAAGAGCGGCCACCGAGTCGATAACGATGATGTCCAACGCACCGGAGCGAATGAGCATGTCCGCGATTTCCAGAGCCTGTTCGCCAGTATCAGGCTGCGAGACGATAAGGGAATCGGTATCTACACCAAGCTTGCGCGCGTACTCCGGATCCAGTGCATGTTCCGCGTCAATGAAACCGGCAATGCCGCCGTTTTTCTGGGCGTTGGCCACGGCGTGCAGCGCAACGGTTGTTTTTCCTGAGGATTCCGGGCCGTACACCTCGATAACTCGGCCGCGCGGCAAACCGCCAATACCCAGTGCGACATCAAGGGCCACAGAACCTGTGGGAATGACCTGCACCTTGGGCGCCACATGATCTCCTAGGCGCATGACGGATCCCTTGCCGAACTGGCGGTCAATTTGGGACAGGGCTGCGTCCAGAGCCTTCGCCCTGTTATCGGCGGACGATTCCTTCTGGTTCTGGACTTTTTCGCTCTTCGTAGGGTTCTTCGCCATGGCGATTTCCTTTGCTTGTGAGTCACACTGTGACGGCCAATAGAACAGGTCTTAACGTTGCCACCCTCTCCGAGTGGCTACGAGATCTACGCTATGCCCGACCTCCGACATAAAACGCGCTCACGTCAACTCCTGTGGATGAGCGCGCGTTTTCTTGATCTGGGGAAAACAATATACCGAACGTACGTTCGAATAAAGTCCTAGGACCCGGGAGTGTTGTTTCTCGCGCTGGGCAATAACGCCGTCGTCGGTCCCCTCACCGTTTCCACGCCACACACGGAGCTGTATCAAAAGTCGGATTCCGTCACACAACCCAGCCCTATCGGATTTCTGGCACAGCACCTACTGCAGCTTACGAACCCCAGAAAGTCCCAGAAAGATGAGAACGGGGCTGTATCAGTTGGTCAACAGACCTTCTGATACAGCCCCGTTCATGAGATTCAAGGATGGAGGGGTGAGAGATTAACGCCCAAGAGCGTCTCGCTCTTCAGGTTTGACTCGATGAATGTAGTGATAGGAGGCGGGTAGATCCATTGACTCACACATCGCATCCCATACTTTCTGAGGACTGACGCCTGCGTGAATGGCCTGTGCCGGGCTCCGCTCATCAAGAGCGGACAGGACAAGATCCTGAGCCAAACTCTGCCCGTAACCGCCGGGGAACGCCCAATCTAGGGCGTTCCAGAATTCAGATTCCCTCACCTCAGCTTGGCAAGCTCCGCACGAACAAGTTCGTCTGGGACGGAGTCCGGCACACGCAGATGGGGAGGAATTCGACCCTGGGCAAAGTCGATGCGGTCCGCGACCAAACGCAGGACGTGGCTCAGCGGCACATTCAGTGCCATACAAATAGATGCAAGAAGTTCGGAGGACGCTTCCTTCTGTCCACGCTCAACCTCGGAGAGGTATCCCAACGAGACGCGGGCGTCAGAGGAGACTTCACGCAACGTGCGGCCTTGGCGCTGGCGGTACTCGCGCAACACCTCACCTAGTTCACGACGCAGAAGCGGCTGTTCCTGATGATTCGATTCGGGCATTGTGCCAACCTTTCGCGCAGCTCCATCACTTTTCCGGTTAACGCCGGTACGTAGATCCATGCTCATCACTCTCCTCAACGCAGCAAAGTCAGGATTAATTCCCAGGACCTTCAAACTGCTTCCAAACTTGAGCCGAGCACGCTCAAGTCTTTTTCCTTGATGCTCCTAGCATGTCAAGTGTAGCTGTGGGTTTCCTGAAAAGAGCCGGGAATTGGGGAGGACACCCCAGGTCACGATAACTTCAACGACAAATGCTCATCCAATAGACCAAGTACGCATTCTATGGTCTGTTTGCGAATCTCTCCACGATCACCGCGCAAATGCAATAGCCTACTCCGCTCCCCAAGAGCGCCGGCGATTGCGATCCACACCGTTCCCGCAGGATGTCCGTCGACGGGCCCGGGACCAGCAACGCCCGTCGTCGACAAACCAACATCCGCGCCACATACCCGACACACACCACGGGCCATCTGGAGCGCGACGTCGCCGTCGACAGGGCCCGTCTCATCAAGCCGGCGCTGAGAGACACCAAGAACCGATGCCTTGATGTCTGTTGCGTAGCTGACAATGCCGCCACGCAATATTTCCGAAACCCCCGGTACCGACACGAACGTCGAGGTCAACGCTCCTCCGGTCAGCGATTCTGCACATCCCAACGTCAACCCACGAGTAATAAGTTCAGCAACACTGCGGGCAACATCCGTGTGGGGAATCTTGGTCCATTCGTCGGTCGCGGGCAACGGCTCTTCCCTCAACTATTTGTCCTGATCAGCCGACGACGAACTTTCCCGCGAAAGTCTTTGCGCGTCACGTACGTACTCAAGCGCCGAGACAATCGACAGGACAAGAGCGATTCCAATAAGCGCATAGGACGCCCAGATAAGGAACGTGGCAAAACCACTGGGAAGGAAAGCTGCCCATGGGATCAGCAGGCCGCCAATACCTAACGACTGGAAGACCATCTTGACCTTGCCCGTCCAACCCGCAGCCATGACTTCCACTTTCACCATGTACATGCGCATTAAGGTAATAGCGAGCTCACGTCCGATCATCAGAATCGTGACCCACCACCACAGGTGCCCGTGCCAGGAGAGCATGATAAGCGCAGCCGAAATCAAAGCCTTATCCGCAATGGAATCAGCGAGCTTACCAAAGTCGGTGATGAGGTGATACTTGCGGGCCAAGTAGCCGTCGAGCTTGTCGGTGATTGCAGCAAAAGCAAAGACAGCAAAAGCAATTCCCGCACGGCCCGGAGTATCCACCCAGTAAACGGCGATGAAGACCGGCACCAACACCAAGCGAAGCATCGTCAAGATGTTCGCAATGTTGAAAAGAGGTGCCTGTGGTGCCGTATCGCGTTCTGAACTACTCATTTCTCCAGCCTACCCAATCTTTCGGTTTACCGGGATTTTGCGCCCGCTTACATGAAACTTCGTCCAGAGCCCAAAATCTGTCGGCGCTCGTGGATAGAATTCGTCACAACCTGCTCAGGAGGAAAAATGCGCTCTTCTCGTATGCTCGCCGCACTTGGATCCGTCGTGGTTCTGGCTGCATGCTCGACCACCACCGTCGATAACTCATCCACCGCCTCGGATTCGGCCAGTACCGGCGCCACAGAGCAGCCGAGTTCTGCTCCAACGGTCCAGCCATCAACACTGACAATTCTCTCCGGTGGAGATATTCTCCCCCATCCCTCGGTGAATGAGGCGGCGTGGAACGGTACCACGTACGACTACACGCCGTTGTTCGCTGGTATCCAGCCATGGATCGAGGGAGCGGATCTCGCTCTCTGCCAGCTCGAAGTGCCGATTGTCCCTCCCGGCGAGGAAATCTCGGGGTATCCGTCGTTCGGCATTCCCCCGGAGATCGCCACCTCGCTCAAGCAGATGGGCTGGGACGGATGCACCCTCGCCACTAACCATTCCATGGACCGTGGCTTTGCGGGGATCGTGGCCACGGCGGACGCCTTGGACGCCGCAGGATTGGGATGGCACGGAATCGCCCGCACCGCCGAGGAAGCGAAGCAGATCCAGTACTACACACTGGAAACGGGCGGGCGCACCGTCACCGTAGCGCACATATCCGCCACCACACTCACCAACGGCGTCCCACTTCCACAGGACGAACCCTGGTCATGGAACGTTATTGGAGAGTTCGGGATTCGCACCGTTGATGACATCATCGCCGACGCCCGCCGCGCACGCGAAGCCGGTGCCGATCTCGTGGTTCTCTCCCAGCATTGGGGAACCGAATACGTCAGCGAGCCAATCCAGGAGCAGATCGACATTGCCAACCAGATCGCAGCCTCCGGAGCGGTGGATCTTATCTTCGGAGACCATTCCCACGTCCCCGAACCCGTCGCTCATCTGGACGGTGGACCGGATGGCAAGGGCATGTGGGTCGTGTGGTCCATGGGCAACATGATCTCGGGCCAACTTGTCGAGAACAACGGCTATCGTGTTGTCGCCGGTCTAATGATGACCGCGACGGTTGACGTACCAGCTGAAGGGCCAGCCCACGTCAGCAACCTCGAATGGACAGTCGTTGCCGACGACGGCGATACGGATCGCCTCTTCCTCCTCAACGAACTGGTGCAAGGTCAAAGGCCGGAGGGGCTCTCCCTCACCGAAGAAGGTATCCAGGGCCGAGCAGACGCCACCTACCCCGTGATGGAAGCCGACGGGTCCAAGGAACGGACTGTCGCCCCTACGCCGCAGTCCACCTTGGTCTCTATAGAGAAGAAGTAAATGCGAGGAGGGCGGCGCTTTGAGAAGCGCCGCCCTCCTCCACTTCAACTATCGACCGGTCAACTGCCAGGCATCCTCACCGGAGTCACCTTCGTCGTCGTCAAGATCGTCGTACCAGTTTTTCACTACCGGACCCTGTGCGCTTTCGGCGAGAGGATCCGAGGCATAACGATTCACAGACGGCAGCACCTCAGTAGCGCCCTCAGGCGTTCCAGAATAATCCGATTGGGGTTCCATAATCTCCGCATCGACGTACTCGGTCGGCTGATCATCACCCGGTTGCGCGACGCCGTCGTTTAAAGCCGCCCCGTTACCGGAAGCCGGTTCGTCGTGGGGCTTCGACCGCAGCCGACTTCCTTGGCTTCCCTCGCGTAATCCAGCTTCCGTAGGCCGGTCCGCGTCGTCATCAAAAATCGACGGACGCTCACCGCGCAACATCGCCAGAGCCTGGTCCACATACTCAGGAGAGACGAGCACGTCACGCGCCTTCGAGCCCTCAGACGGCCCGACGATCTCGTACTGTTCCAGCAGATCCATCATGCGGCCAGCCTTGGCAAAGCCAATGCGGAGCTTACGCTGAAGCATGGAGGTGGAGCCGAACTGTGTGGTCACCACGATTTCGGCGGCCTGAAGCAATACCTCGAGGTCGTCTCCGATCTCCTCGCGCTGCTTCTTCTGCTCCTGAACCTCTTCGAAGTCATCCCGGTAGTGAGGCTGAAGCTGCTTCTTGCACTCCGCCACCACAAGCTCGATCTCTTCTTCATCCACCCAGGCACCCTGCAAGCGGATGGGCTTCGAGGCACCAGCGGGCATGAAGAGGGCATCGCCCTGGCCAATGAGTTTTTCAGCACCGGACATGTCAAGAATGGTGCGCGAGTCCGCAAGCGCCGACGTCATAAACGCCAAGCGGGAGGGAATGTTGGCCTTAATAAGCCCCGTCACCACGTCCACTGACGGACGCTGGGTGGCGAGCACCAGGTGAATTCCGGCGGCACGGGCAAGCTGAGTAATACGCTGGATGGATGCCTCGACATCACGCGGGGCCACCATCATCATGTCCGCCAACTCGTCCACCACGACCAGCAGGTAGGGATAGGGAGCGAGAGTACGGTTCGGGTTGTCTGCGTGGACGGTCCCGGCGCGCACGGCGGCGTTGAAGTCATCGATGTTCTTGAAGTGGTAGGCAGCCATATCGTCATAGCGCGCGTCCATCTCCTTGACCACCCATTCGAGAGCCTCGGCGGCCTTCTTGGGGTTGGTGATGATGGGCGTAATGAGGTGCGGGATTCCCGCATAAATGGTCAGCTCCACGCGCTTGGGATCCACGAGGATCATGCGCACCTGATCCGGCGTAGCGCGCATCATGATGGACGTAATCATCGAGTTAATGAAGGACGATTTACCCGCACCCGTCGCGCCAGCGACCAGCAGGTGCGGCATCTTGGCAAGGTTAGCGATAACGAACTTGCCCTCGACGTTCTTCCCCACACCCACAGTCAGCGGGTGGGTGGCCTTCTGTGCCACCTGCGAGCGGAGAACATCGCCAAGCAGAACTGTCTCGCGATCCTCGTTGGGGATCTCAATGCCGATAGCTGACTTGCCAGGGATCGGCGACAGAATGCGCACATCCGCCGACGCCACCGCGTAAGCGATGTTGTTCGAGAGCGCGGTAATACGCTCCACCTTGACGCCCGGTCCAAGCTCCACTTCGTACTGAGTAACAGTGGGGCCGCGATGGAAACCCACCACGCTCGCGTCGACGCCAAACTCTGTGAACACCTGGGTGAGACGGTCCACCACCTTGTCATTCGCCTCGGTGCGCTCGGCGTGCGGCGCGCCGAACTTGAGACTGTCCGTTGACGGAAGCTGGTAGGTGACGTTGGGGTCAAGCGCCAGTTGCTGCCCCTGCGGGATGATCGCCGTGGAATCAGGGGCGGGAAGTCCACTGCCCGACGACGTCGCCCCGCCACCAGATATTCCCGCGGTTGCGGGGGATGCTGGCGCTGCAGCAACGCTGGCGGCCTTGGAGGCCGTCGCCTTGGAGGCCTGCTTGTTGGCAGTCGAGTTACGTCGAGATGACACTTCCGGCCATTCGGGGGTCAAGGAGGCGTCGTTCTCCGGCGCTTTCTTTGTCGTCTTTCGAGAACGCGCCGCCTCTTGAGCTGCCGCGAGAGCCTGGGTGGCGGCGACGTCGCCGTCGACACTATCGATACTGCCTGCGGCGAGAACCTGCGTGGCGTCGATGGAATCGTCCGCCTTCTTCTTACGGCGGCGCTGCAAGAGGCTTGGCCTCTTGGGACCGTCCTCTTCTACGACATGCGGCTTATCATAAGGAACCGAGGGTGAGGCGCCACGAGCCGTTTCCGGTTTGGCGTCGGATTGCGCACGCGGCTCGGTCCGGACCTCGGCAACCTTGGCCCACACATCGTGCAGGGTCGTATTCGTCATGTAGAGGATGGCGAACAGCAAAACGATGATGAGAACCGGATATGCGCCGTAGGGAGAAAGCAGGGTGCGAAGAGTTGCCCCCACAACCCAGCCAAGGAGGCCACCGGCTCCCTCGATACCAGCGAAATCCGTCATTGGGCTGACCGGGCTGACAATGAGGTGAAGGACGCCGGTCACCGCTGTCACGATAAGCGCAAGTCCAACGTATAGACGCTTATTCGTCACCCGTGGTGACGTGCGGAAGACTTGGATTGCCACCACGATGAGCAATACCGGCACCACGATGGCAAGCAGGCCAACAGCGCCAGCCACCACGTGATGGATGATGTCTCCGAGGATTCCAGACAGCTGGAACCATTCGCGCAACGCAATAATAATGGCAAGGGCAAGAAACCCGAAGGCAATCCCCTCGCGCTTCAAACCACTCATCGGCTGGCGCTCGGGTGCTTTTTGTTGGGCAGCCTTCTTGGCGGCAGTACTCTGCGGCTTGCGCGGGGCCTGCCTCTTGTTGGCGTCTTCTCTCGGCACACGTGGACTCACATGAGGAACCCTATCGCCGCGAGCACACTGAGCAACACCCCGGCACGCGGCATTATGACCGACTCCTCGTCCTCGCCGAGATCAGAATCGGCTCCCAGGTGGGTAAACGAAGAGGTCACGGCACAGAGAGGCCACGGAAAGAATCCGTGGCCTCTCTGAAACACGTGTGACCTTTTCACCAACACACCCCTCGCCTCCAGCGAGACGGCGGGCGGGGCGGCGTCGTTAAACAGCCACCACCGTGGGAACAATCATGGGCGAGCGGCGCAGCTTGCGCGAGACCCAACGGCCCATAACGCGGCGCATGGCCTGCTGCATACCGTAAAGATCCGCACCCTTCTCCAACGCCTCCTGCAGGGCGACGGTTACCTCGGGGAGGATGTCGTCGAAAACAGACTGGTCCTCGGCCATGGCGCGGGCCTGGATGTGGGGACCGGTGACGATCTGCTCGGCGTTCGGGTCCACCGCGGCGAAGATAGCGATGAAGCCTTCCTCGGCCAAGGTACGACGATCCTTGAGCTCAGACTCGGTGATGTCACCGATAGAAGAACCATCCACGTAGATCTCGTGGAATGGCACGGAGCCAACGAGCGAAACGACGCCGTCGTGCATATCGATGACAGAACCGTTCTCGGCCAAAATGACGTTCTCCGCGGGCACGCCCGTCTTCACAGCGATGGCGCCGTTGGCCACCTGATGACGTACCTCGCCGTGAATTGGCATGGCGTAAGCGGGTTCAAGAATGTTGTAGCAGTAGAGCAGCTCGCCCTGGGCGGCATGGCCCGAGACGTGCACCTTCGCGTTGCCCTGATGCACCACGTGAGCTCCGAGCTTCATGAGCCCGTTGATGAGGCGGAACACGGAGTTTTCGTTACCCGGGATGAGGGAGGAAGCAAACAACACAGTGTCGCCGGGGCCCGCGCTGATCTTCGGATGGCTCTTGTTGGCAATGCGGGCCAACACGGCCATCGGCTCGCCCTGTGATCCGGTGGACATGTAGACGCGCTGGTTCTCGGGGATGTCGCGCATATCGCCCAGATCGCGCAGCACGCCCTTTGGCACCTCCAGGTAGCCGAGTTCGGAGGCAAGGCCCATGTTGCGCACCATCGAGCGGCCCACGAAGGCCACCTTACGGTTGTGGTTGGCCGCGGCGTTGAGCACCTGCTGCACGCGGTGGACGTGCGAGGCAAATGAGGCAACGACGATCTGGCCGGTAGCCTTCGCAAACACCTCGTCGATAACCGGGCCGATCTCCGATTCCGAACGAACGAATCCGGGGACTTCAGCGTTCGTCGAATCACACATGAAGAGATCCACACCCTCCTCACCGGCCTTCGCGAAGGCGCGGAGGTCCGTCAACCGGCCGTCAAGAGGCAACTGGTCCATCTTGAAATCGCCGGTAATGAGAATGTTGCCCTCGGGGGTACGGACAAAAACAGCAAGAGCGTCCGGGATCGAGTGATTGACCGCGATGAACTCCATCTCAAAGGGGCCCACCTTCTCCACGTCACCTTCAACCACCACGTGGGAGTGCGCGCGAATGCGATGTTCCTGCAGCTTCGCCTCAATAAAGGCGATGGTTAGCTGCGAGCCGATGACGGGAATGTCATTGCGCAGCTTGAGCAGGTAAGGAACGGCACCGATATGATCCTCGTGGCCATGGGTGAGGACAATCGCTTCGATGTCCTGAACACGATTCTTCAGGTAATCAATATCGGGAAGGATGAGATCAACACCGGGCTGGCTTTCTTCCGGGAAGAGGACGCCACAATCGACGACGACGAGCTTGCCGCGATACTCAAGGACGTTACAGTTTCGTCCCACCTCGCCTAGGCCACCAAGGGGCACAATTCTGACGGTATCTTCGGACACGGGCGCTGGCATGACATGATTACTCACCCGGCTATTGTCTCATGTCCCTATGACATTTGAGTACGGGGCGTGGCTCACGGGAGGCGCCCATCCGATTACTCGGCTACTCGGCCGCGACGACGTCGTCGTGTATCTTCGACGACAGCCGACTTCCTCACCCTGCGCCAACCGAACAACATCCCGCGCGTCAGGCTGCGTCGTCGTTCTTCTTCAATCGCGACAAGATCCCGGTCACAAAACCGTGCTTCTTGGCCGCTTCGGCCTCCAAACGCTCCTGCTTCTTGTGCGTCATGATAGTGGCGAACTCGATCTCGTCCACCCCTTTCTCCCCTGTGGCAATGTCTCCCAGATCCCCGAGATACCTCACAACCTCGGTAATCATGGCGGCGGCAGGAACCGCAAGGAAGGCTCCAATGATGCCGAAGAGTCCACCGCCCACCGTGACAGACAGCAGCACCACGGCAGCATGCATATTCATCGCCTTGGACTGGAGCATCGGGGAGAGAATGTTTCCCTCGAGCTGCTGAACCGCAATGATAAGGACGAGAACGGCCAGAGCAGACGAGAACCCATTCGCCACAAGCGCGACCAGCACGGAGAGAGCTCCCGCCGAGAACGCACCGACGATCGGGATGAATCCGCCGAAGAAAGTGATAATGGCCAACGGGCCCGCGAGCGGCACACCGATAGCAAAGAGACCGAGGCCGATAAAGAAGGCGTCAATAAAGCTGACGATCGCCTGGGTGCGGATGAAGCCGCCGAGTGTCTTCCAGCACCTGGTAAGGATTTCCGTGAGATGCCAGCCCACACGGCGGCCGGTGACACGACGCACCAACGGCAGGAAACGTTGACCATCCTTGAGAAAGAAGAACGTGAGAACCAGCACCGTCACCACGGTGACCACCGCGGAGGTGGCGGCCGAAGCTCCCGAGAGGGCCGTCTGTGTGATGGAGCTGGCCTGCCCCTGAATCCAGTCGGTCGCGGTGTCAATAAAGTGGTTGAGCTGTTCGTTTTGGATATTGAAGGGAGGCCCCGCGAGCCAATCGAGGATCGTCTGGACACCCTGCGTTCCCTGATCCACCAGATCGCGCGACTGGCGCGCGACGCTGGGAGCAATCGCCCCAATGATGCCGCCAAGAATCAGGAAGAATCCGAGGATCGTGGTGAGCACCGCCAGTGCGGGTGGGAACTTCCAGCTCCGCAGGCGAGCGGTCACCGGCCAGAGAATCGTGCAGACAATGAGCGCCAGAATAACCGGCAACACCGCACTCCAAATGAGGGCTCCGCCCTTCCAGATCACCCACGCTGCTGCGGCCACCACGATAAAACGTAGCGCCCATCCTGCGAGCCAACGCCCGGCAGAGCCGATGACTTCACCACGATCGCGGTGTGTCTCCTGCCCCGAGTAACTTGAGGATGTCACGTCCTCATTCGCGCCCGTCATCACATCGGCGAAGTCCCGCTCATCAGAGCGGCCTCGACCCAACGGAAGCGGAAAATCAGCGACCGTCCCCTGGGTGGCAGCGATATCTTCGACTATAGGCTGCTCGTTGACGGCAACCTGCGTGGTGGACAAGGGCTGTTTGCTTGAATCCGACGCCGCGGTTTCTGGCGTGCCAGTCTCTGTGCTCATGAAGCCATTCTGCCCGAGAGCGGACCCAATGTCTTTCCTGCGGCACTCCAGCGCGGACAATTTCACTATCTGATGACGCCTTGCCGGGGTGTATAACAACCGCCCGGTCAGTGTCAGGATCAACCCCTCACACGAACCGGGCGGTGGAAAAATCGACTGAAACGGCAGGCTACATCAAACCCTCGGCCCGCAACGTGGCTGCGAGCGCAGCGATCTGGGACTGCGAAGCGCCCACGAGCGGGAGGCGCAAGGTGGCCGAAGGAATGACGCCAAGAAGCTTGAGAGCTTCCTTCGCCATAACCGCTCCTTGCCCGCCGCCCATGATGGCGTTGATGACTGGAAGCTGCTTGACAGCCTCGGCACGGGCCGCGGGAAGATCACCGGCATCCACTTCGCTGACGAGATCACGCAGTTGCGAGGCGATAACGTGGCCGGCAACGGACACCACGCCGGAGGCGCCGTGGGCAAGCCACGCGAAGTTGAGGCCGTCGTCGCCCGAATAGTACTCCAGGCCGGTTTCGGCCATCTTGACGAATCCGGCGGCAACATCGCCCGTAGCGTCCTTCACGGCCAGAATGCGGGGATGGTCGGCGAGGCGCTTGAGGGTATCGAACTCAAGCTTGACACCGGTGCGGCCCGGAATGTCATACACCATGACCGGCAGTTCTGCTGCCTCGGTGACGGCAAGAATGTGCTGATAGACGCCCTCCTGGGAAGGACGGTTGTAGTACGGGGCGACGACGAGAAGGCCGTCCGCTCCCGATTCCTGGGCTCCCTGAGCAATGCGCACCGCGTGGGCAGTGTCATTAGACCCGGCGCCGGCCAGCAGGAAAGCACGGCCCTTGATGGCCGCCTTCACCTCTCGTACCAGCTCATCTTTCTCCGGCTGATGGGTGGTGGGCGATTCACCGGTGGTGCCAGAAATCAGGATCGAGTCACAGCCCTGCTTGACGAGGTGATCGGCCAGAGCGACGGCGGAATCAATATCCAACGATCCGTCCTCATGGAACGGAGTCACCATCGCGACGGAAACAGAGCCAAAGACGCGCGGAGGAAGCACAGAGGTTTCAGTCATAGGTGAACCATATCGCGCACGTCACGTTCTCGCCTTGACGTGTCGCGATTCGGTACCGATTGTCGTGATTCAGCACCGGTTATTGTGGCCGACGACGGCGTCCTGCGACCTCAGTCCTACAACGTCACCGGTTGCTTCGCCCACCAGTCCTGGATCCCCCGCTGCGTAACAAAACCGAGGGCCGGGCTGGCGAGCACGCGCCCACCGTCAAGAACATGGTGGCCAGTTCGGGATGTTCGGCGTCAAGTTCACGAGCAGCACGAGCAGCACGCCCACTCGACGGAGGCTATGCACAGATCTCAGGTTGATTGTCAGGTGCACTTTTCACGTTCTCGGTACGAAACAATAGGTCCGCCAACCTGCACAAATTGCACACTAGACCACATAACCACGGCGCTAATATCAGGTGAGGATGGTGCGGGGCTTGACTGGCAAGGCGGACAGCGACGCAGTTCGAGGTGTGAGTACGTGCACTCACACCTCGAACCAGGAGACTGGCTGTGGGCTTGCCTCAGAATGAGGAAGTTGTTCAGAGGGCGAAGCCCTCACGCTGCCAGGCAAGATTCCGTGACACCCGCAGTAGGCCACGGCCTATCGGCGTGACCTCTTAGTGCTCAAGGTTAATCCCACGTAGCCTAAGGGCATGAGTTCCCCCCACGTCTTTGTACGCCCAGCCACCGGTCTTGATGCCGAAGCTATTGGCGATATTCAAGTCCGGACGATGCGTGCCGCCCTCGTTGCCGCCCTTGGCAAGCGCCTTCCACCGGAGGTGGAAGGTTCTCTGCAAGCCGGTGCTTTTGCTGCGTCGTGGGGCGAGGCTATCGCTAATCCTCCCAGCGCCACTCACATCGTTTTCAGCGCGGTTTCTGACGGGCAGGTTGTTGGCTTCGCGGCGATCTCCCCCACGGTGTTGGAATCACTCGCGCCTCCTCATACGACCGAGGGCTCAGGCACGCCAGTCGAGCCCACACCGGCCAGCTCTCCCGATGATCATGCGGAATCTGGACCACGCGGCGGCGTCGTTGAAGTGACCGCCCTCGAGGTACCTCCCGCGTATCAGCGGGCCGGACATGGCTCGCGTCTCCTTGCCGCCGCAGCTTCCACCGCTATCGAGCAAGGAGCTTCCGAACTTCAGATCTGGGTACTGGTTGGCGACGACGCACACACATCATTCCTCACAGCCGCGGGCTTCGCACCAGCCGGACTCCGCCGGGACCTTCAAGTGGGTGAAGAACTAGTCTCCCAGCATTGTTGGCACGCCTTCCTCAACACCGAAGGATGAGCATCTACCCTGTGAACTTATTCCATACACGATAAGGTTCCGAGACAGCGAAGGCCGACAAGTTGTGACTTGTCGGCCTTCGCTACGTTATTCAGTTACTATCTCAGGCGTCCTTGGCGGTCACCTTGAGGAGCTGATCGCCAAAGGCGACGACGCCGCTGGCGTCCTGCTCCACCGAAGCAAACTTACGATGGTTGGTCACCAGCACCGGGGTGATAGCTGAGTAACCCGCAGCCTCAATGGCAGCGCGATCGAAGGAGACGAGCGGATCGCCCGTCGATACCTTGTCCCCCTTGGCCACGTGGACGTTGAAGCCCTCGCCCTGCATATTGACGGTGTCGATGCCGATGTGCACCAGCATCTCCACGCCACTATTGAGGCGGATGCCCACAGCGTGCCCCGTCGGGAAGGTCAGGATAATCTCGCCGTCGCCGGGAGACACCACGGTGCCCTCGGACGGATCGATACCCACACCCTTACCAACGGCACCGGAGGCGAAGCCAGCATCCGGAACCTCAGCGAGCGGGACAATCTTGCCCTTCATCGGGGAGACGATGTTGGTCACGGTTCCCGGAACCATCGCCGGCTTGAGGGTCTTGGCGGGAGCGGTAGCAACCGCGGTAGCCACACCACCGGCGGCAGCCGGAGCAGCAGCAACAACGGGAGCAGCCGGGGCAGCCGGAGCGGACTCGGCAGCGGCCTCAGCGGCGATGCGTGCACGATTCTCTTCCTTCTGCTCCGGGGTGCGGTAATCGGTGAAGATCACGGCGAACATGGCCACGAAGAAGGCGATGGCGATAGCGACCACGTACAGCCCGATGGGGCTGAACAGCGGGATCGTCAGCAGCGAAGTGAACGCGAATGCCGAGGCAATAACGCCGTTGGTACCCATGATCATCGAACCCACACCGATGGTGAGGCCACCAAGGAAGCAGCCAACCAGCATGCGGGGGTAGATGCGTGCGAAACGCAGGTGGATGCCGTAGAGCGAGGGCTCCGAAATACCACCGGCAAGGCCCGCAACGAGAGCACCCGTTGCGGTCTGACGCATCTGCTTATCCTTCTCGCGCATGGCAATAACCAGAACGCCAGCGGTAGCGCCGAAGCAAGCAAAGTTCCATGCGCCCATCGGGCCCTGGATGAAATCGTAGCCCAGAGTGTCGATATTGATGAGCATGAGCGCGTTGAGCGGCCAGTGCAGACCAAGCGGCACGAGGAAGGGGTAGAGCATCGGGATGAGGATGGCGAACACGATCGGAGCCGTGTTGTTGAGCCAGGCAAGGATGGAACCAAGGCCCGAGCCAACCCACACGCCGAGCGGTCCAAGAACCATAGCGGTCAGCGGAATCATGACGAGCATCGACAGGAACGGTACAAAGACGAGGTGCAAGCTCTCGGGGATAATCTTCTTGACACCGCGGTAAACGAGGGCGAGAACGCCAGCCATCATGAGCGGTACGAAGACGTTTCCTCCGTAACCGCTTCCGTTGAGGATCATTGGCAGGCCGAAGATGTTCGCCGAACACGACTGCGTACCCAAGGTCTCGTTGACGGTACAGGTAACGTCGTCGAGGCCTTCTTTAATAGCCATAAACTCGGGAGTCATGAGGGCAGCCATGATGGCGCCACCGAGCCACGGGTCAATATCAAGCTTCTTGGAGGCGTTGTACGCCACCATGATGGGCAGGAAGTAGAACACCGAACGCCACATGGCATCCAGCAGCATCCATCCGGCGGGCTTTACCTCAGCGCGGAAGTCCTGCACGCCGGCGGCATCCATCACTGCGGCAAACGCGATGATCAGCGAGGCGCCGAGCAGCACGCCGAGGATAGGACGGAAGGAATCAGCAAGGAACTCGAAGAAGTTATCCATCCATGCGTGCTTGCCACGCGGACCCTTCTCACGTGCGGCGGCCTTGATATCGGCGGCCGAAGTGCCGGCTCCCTGCATTTCAGGAAGGTTATTGATGTCCTTAAACATGGAGGCGACGGCGCCTCCGATGATGACTTGGTAACGATCTCCGGACTGAGGAACGGCGCCCATGACGGCGTCGATGTCCTCCAGAGCATCCTGGCTGACCAGAGTTGCATCCACCAGTTCAAAGCGCAAGCGAGTCGCGCAGTGGGTCAGGCTCTTGATATTGCCCGCCCCACCGATGGCTGCCACGATTGCGGCGGCTGGAGATTGAGGCATCTGTACCCCTCTCATAAGAGGAGCCGGTAGATGGCGACCTCGCCTCACCGGCCCCAACGATAGAACACCTGATAATCTACCTCAGCTCAGGGTGAACATGGTAAACATTCAGCGAATTATTCTCACACTGTTACCCGACGTTATGTGGCCCGCACTGATTCACATGCCTGCACGTTTGCTCGCAAGACGGTGAGATCCTGCCACTTTAGGCCGAAGAGATGAACACTTCCGCTGTCCCTCGGTGTCCGATCGGGCGCAACCATGTGAATAACGCCAGAAAAATCCACATATACCAACACGTGGGGGTGGGCGCCGATGTATCGGTGCCCACCCCCACGCTCGTCTCAGGGAGGAGATCTGAGGTCATACAACCTTTAGATGTGCAACCTTCATGCTAGGCCTAAAGGCCCATCACCACGTCAAGGCCGTAGGTCAGGCCGCCGCGGCCCCTCACCTCACGGACAGCAAGCAGCACACCCGGCATAAAGCTAGAGCGGTCGAAGGAATCCTGGCGAATCGTCAGCTGCTCCCCCGGGTTACCCAGCAGAATCTCCTCGTGGGCATTGAGGCCACGCAGACGTACCGCGTGCACACGTACGTCGTCCACCTGCGCGCCGCGGGCACCCAGCGGATCCGTCTCGGTGGCATCGGGACTCACGGCTACACCGGCCGCACGACGAACCTCGGAAATCTTGCGCGCCGTCGTCGCCGCAGTACCAGACGGGGCATCAACCTTATCCGGGTGGTGCAGCTCGATAACTTCCACCGACTCGAAGTACGTGGCCGCCTTCTCCGCGAAGCTCATGGCCAGAACCGCCGAAAGAGCATAATTCGGCGCAATAATAACCGAACGGCTCGTGGCCTCCGCCGCCGCACGCACACCCTCCAGTGCTTCGTCCGTCCATCCTGTCGTACCGACGACAACATCGACACCCGCCTTCAGCAGCGCGTGCACATTCGCTTCTGTCGTTGCCGGGACAGTAAACTCGACCGCTACATCCGCTCCGGCCAAGGTACGCTCGGTGATCTCGTCCCCAACATCAAGGCGTGCTACGAGCTCCATATCCGGAGCACCTTCAACAGCCGTACACACTGTTCGTCCCATGCGCCCAAGAGCGCCCACCACTGCCACTTTAATCGTCATGCTCCCAGCCTAGCGCCGCGGATGGTTCTCGCGGGTGAACTGACCACCTCGCGCAAGAACATGAATGGCGATGAGAGCGTTCTTTGTGCCTATATAGGCACAAAGAACGCTCTCATCGCCATTCGCGTAAACCGGGAGCCGCGACGCCGTCGTCGTTAACGAACGGGCCCCACCGTCACGAGGGACCGGGGCTGCACAGCAAGCGAGCGAGCAATCTCGGTGATATCCGCGGCGGTGACCGCGCGCGCCTTGCGCAGCGACTCAGCCTGCGAGACCAGCGCACCACGAATCAGCTCGGCATTCCCGAGACGATTCATATGGGCTCCGATGCGCTCGTTACCGAACACAATATCCGCACGGATACGGCGGTAGGCGGACTCCATCTCTTCCTCGCTCACACCGTCCCGAGCCAACTCGTCGAGGCACTCCCCTAGTAATTCGGCAACCGCCTCAGAATTCTCGATGGTGCAACCTGCGTACATGCCGAAGATGCCACCCTCGGGGAAACTGCTGGGGAAGGAGTAGGTCGAGTAGGCGAGGCCACGCTCCTCACGGATCTTCTGGAACAGACGCGAGGAGGTACCGCCGCCAAGAATCGCATTCATGGCAAAAAGTGCTGGACGCCGCTCATCGAAAAGGTCCACTCCGGGCATAGCGAGAATAACCGCGGACTGTTCAACCGGGCGCTCCAAGAACCGCGTCTCGGGCTCCGAGTAGTCAATATCCGCGGCGGTGCGGCGCCCGCTATGCTGCGCTGGACCGGACAGATCCCAACCACCAGCGTCCAAGTTCTCCATCACCTGCTCACAAAACGCCTCATGATCGACGGCACCGGCGGCCGTCACCACCAGCTCACTCGGGCGATACATCTGCGAGTAGTGCTCAAGCAGAGAAGAATTACGTAGGTTTGTCACTGACTCCCGAGTTCCACCTACCGGGCGGCCCAACGGGTGATCTCCAAAAATCATGGAGGTGATGTTCTCATGGGCGACGTCGGAGGCGTCGTCGTTATACATCGCGAGTTCCTCGAGAATGACCCCGCGCTCCATCTCCATATCCTCTTCGTTGAGGCGAGCGCCGGTCACCATATCGGTGAGCAACTCGAGAGCGTCCGGAAGATCTTGCTCGAACACGTGGCCGTAGTAGCAGGTGTACTGCTTGGCCGTGGCGGCGTTGAAATCGCCACCGAGGTAGTCAATTCTCTGCGCAATCTGTTTAGCTGAGCGCTTCGCCGTGCCCTTAAAAAGCAAGTGCTCCAGGAAGTGGGTGGAGCCTTCGGCTCCCGGCCCCTCGTCACGCGACCCCGCACCAACCCACAAACCGACGCTGGTGGAATGCTGATGAGGCATCTTTTCCGTCAAAACGCGCACGCCACCGGGTAAAACGGATCGTCGTAAGAGTTTTCCCTCTTCTTCCAGGCGCAAATCAACGCCAGAAAAATCGAGGTCTAGGGGCATCTCAGTGTAGTCAAGAGAATCGCTCACGATTCCAACATTAGATGAATGGGAAGGAAATAGGTGAAACAGCGTCCAACACCACCAAAATGACGAGGGCGGGAACCGGACCATGTCCAGTTCCCGCCCTTTCACACTATCAGGTTGCAATAACCCTCAGTTGTTAACTCAGCGTACCCGCTCAGCTCTCGCGACTCACTCGGAGTCGGAAGAACCCTCGGAGTCCGAGTGGGTGCGGCGGCGCTGACGCGAGCCACGGCGTGAACCGCGCTCGGAGCGCTCGCGGCGAGGACGACGCTCGGTCTGCTCCTCTTCCGCAGCAGGCTGCTCGGCGTTCTCTTCGCCCTCGACAACCGCGTGCAGCGAAATCTTGCCACGCGGATCGAGCTCGGAGATTTCCACCTCGACGCGATCGCCAACGTTAAGGACATCCTCAACATTCTCGACGCGCTTGCCACCGACGATGCGGCGGATCTGCGAGATGTGGAGCAGGCCGTCGCGGCCCGGAACGAGGGAGACGAAAGCACCGAAGGTGGTGGTCTTGACGACCGTACCCACGTAGCGCTCGCCCACCTCAGGCATCTGCGGGTTAGCGATGGCGTTGATGGCGCTGCGAGCGGCCTCGGCGGAGATGCCGTCGGTGGCGCCGATGAAGACAGTGCCGTCATCCTCGATGGAGATGTCCGCGCCAGTATCCTCCTGGATCTGGTTGATCATCTTGCCCTTCGGTCCGATGACCTCGCCGATCTTATCCACGGGGATCTTGACGGCGATGATGCGCGGTGCGGTCACTGCCATCTCGTCGGGGGAATCGATGGCCTCGTGCATGAGGTCAAGGATGGCCAGACGAGCGTCGCGGGCCTGGCCGAGAGCTGCATCGAGCACGGCGGCCGGGATACCGGCGAGCTTGGTGTCCAGTTGCAGGGCCGTCACGTAGTCGCGGGTACCGGCAACCTTGAAGTCCATATCGCCCAGGGCGTCCTCAGCACCGAGGATGTCGGTGAGAGCAACGTAGCGGGTCTCGCCATCAATGGTGTCCGACACCAGACCCATGGCGATACCAGCAACCGGAGCCTTGAGCGGCACACCGGCATTAAGCAGCGCGAGCGTGGATGCACACACGGAACCCATCGAGGAGGAGCCGTTCGAACCCATGGTCTCGGAGACCTGACGGATCGCGTAAGGGAACTCTTCGCGCTCGGGCAGCTGGGACTCGAGAGCGATCTCGGCGAGGTGGCCGTGGCCAATCTCGCGGCGCTTGGGCGAACCCACGCGGCCGGTCTCACCGGTGGAGTACGGCGGGAAGTTGTAGTGGTGGATGTAGCGCTTGCGGGTCACCGGGGAAAGGTTATCCAGCTGCTGCTCCATCTTGAGCATGTTGAGCGAGGTGACACCCAGGATCTGGGTCTCGCCGCGCTGGAAGAGAGCGGAGCCGTGCACGCGGGGCAGCACGCCAGCCTCGGCGGAGATCGAGCGGATCTCGGCCGGGGTGCGACCGTCCATACGAACGCCAGCGGTCAGCACGTGACGGCGCATAACCTTCTTGAAGTTAGCGTTGACTGCCAGAGCGAGGCTCTTCTCCTCCTCGGGGAACTGCTCGGCGAGCTCGGCCACCACGGCGGCGGTCAGCTCGTTGAGGGCGTCGTCACGCTCGGCCTTGGCAACAATGCCGAGGATGGGATCGAAACGATCGCCAACCTGAGCCTCAACGGCAGCGTACTGTTCCTCCGTGTAATCGGGGAAGAACGGGAAATCGCCAACGGGCTTCGCGCACTCGTCGATGAGCTTGAGCTGAGCCTCGCACAGGGTGCGAATGACCGGCTTGGCGGCCTCCAGGCCCTGGGCCACGACATCTTCGGTGGGCTTGGTGCCACCGGCCTTGATGACGTTGTCTGCATGCTCGGGAGCCGAAGCCTCAACCATCATGATGGCGACGTCGTCGCCCGAGAGACGGCCCGCAACGGACATGGAGAAGGTGGCGCGATCCACTTCGCTCCAGCGCGGGAAGGCAACCCACTCGCCGTCCACGAGGGCCATGCGGGTGCCGCCCACGGGGCCGTCGAACGGAAGGCCCGCGAGGGAGGTGGAAAGGGAGGCGGCGTTGATGGCGAGGACGTCGTACTGCTCATCCGGGTGGATGCTCATGACGGTGACGACAACCTGGACCTCGTTACGCATGCCCTTCTTGAAGGCGGGGCGCAACGGGCGGTCGATCTGGCGGGCGGCGAGGATGGCCTCGGTGCCCGGGCGGCCTTCGCGGCGGAAGAACGAGCCGGGGATACGGCCGGCGGCGTAGGAGCGCTCCTCCACGTCAACCGTCAGCGGGAAGAAGTCAAAATGCTCCTTCGGCGACTTGGACGCGGTGGTGGCAGAAAAGACGGTGGTTTCGCCGTCAAGGTAAGCAAGAGCTGCACCGTTCGCCTGACGGGCCAGCAGGCCGGTCTCGAAGCGGATGGTGCGGGTGCCAAAGCTGCCGTTGTCAATAACGGCTTCGCTGGTGTGAACGTCAGGACCCTCCACAGGGACCCCTTTCTTCTTCACTCCCGGACACGGCCGTCAGTTGAGATCCTCGGAGACCTGGGCTGAAACAACCTCATGGATCCGGAGATCTCAACCGAAGACCGGGCCTTCGGGATTTCTTCTGAACATCTCGTGGAGGCGGCGCCTCCGGATTACGGATGGGGGCTTGGCCCCCATATGGAGGCTGAGCCTCCGGACGGAAGCGAATGCTTCCTCATGCGGAGGGGTTAACCCCCGCTTTGAGGCCGGAACCTCAACGGTGTGAGGCCGCAGCCTCGACCATATGAGACATCTCGCCTCATGATGGAAATACAACAGGCGGCCCGGGAGAAATATCCCGGGCCGCCTGTGATGTCATCGGCGCAGGCCGAGACGGGCGATAAGGGAGCGGTAACGCTCGATGTCTTCCTCAGCGAGGTAGGCAAGGAGACGCTTACGCTGACCAATCAGCAGCATGAGGCCACGACGCGAGTGGTGGTCATGCTTGTGGGTGCGGAAGTGCTCGGTCAGCTCTTTGATACGAGCTGAGAGCAGAGCCACCTGAACCTCGGGGGAACCGGTATCGCCCTCGTGCGTGGCGTATTCAGCAATGATCTGCTTCTTCTCTTCAGGCTTCAGAGCCATGATTCTCCTTCGAGGTCTCGTTGCACGGAGCACCGGGGCTTGTTCTCCCAGGCATGACACATCCGTGGCCGATCTGACGGCCCATAAAGTCTAGCACTTAGGCCCGGAACGCCAGCCTGCACCTTGTGTGAGCTTGCTTGCCTCGGCGTCCACCCACACGTGCCGAGTACTTATTCGGCGTCTACCTTTGCGGGATCCACCCGCCCGGCCGTTGGCACTCCAAGAACTACCGCGGTGTTGCGGAGATCTTCGTCCATCTGCTTGAGCAACTGCTCGACCGAATTGAAAGCAAGCATCGGCCGCAGCCGCTCTACAAAATCCACCGCCACGTGTTCGCCGTAGAGGTTGAGATCCGACCTGCCTAACACGTGCGCCTCGACGGTCCGTTCCACGCCATCAAACTGCGGATTCGTCCCCACCGAGATGGCGGAGGGCAGGTACTCCACAGCGCTTGTGCCGGGAACGTTCCGTACCAACCAGCCCGCGTAGACGCCATCTGCTGGCACTTCCCCGAGGGACTCACCCTTGAGGTTGGCGGTGGGGAAACCCAGGTCGCGGCCCCGTTGGAAACCATGGACCACTTCACCGCGCAGGCGATGCGCACGCCCGAGAATCTGCGCTACCTGCGCCACATCCCCAAGCTCCAGCAGTTCCCGAATCCACGTGGAGGACCAGCGGCGGCCCAGATTGTCCCCAAGATCGTCAAGGAGAACGACGTCGAAGCCCAGTTCGCGTCCGAATTCGACCAGCAGGTCGCCGTCGCCGGCATTGTTTTTGCCGAAACGGACATCTTCACCCACCACGACAACTCCCGCATGCAGTTCGCCCAACAGCTGTTTCTCCACAAATTCACGGGCGGTGGCCTGTGCGTAGTCAAGTGTGTAGTTCTGCACGTAGACAGCATCGATACCCGCCGCGGCAAGACGATCAATGCGGTCATCAACCGTGGCTACGAGGCGGATGGGACGCTCCGGATGATGCACGATCGCGGGATGTGGATCGAAGGTCAGCGCGACGGACATGAGGCCCCGCTCGCGCGCCTGATGAACCGTCTCCGCCAGCACCGCGTGATGCCCGCGATGCACCCCATCAAAGACTCCCACCGTCACGACTGTCCGGCTGAGACCAGCGGGAATATCCTCCGGCGTGCGCCAGATCTGGATCCGGGTCACTTGGCGGAGCGGAGGCCGAGGTTGAGTCGCCCTGCGGAGAGGTCAGCAAAACCTTCCGCCTTGCGCTCCTGGGCCGCAGGCGAATCCGTGTGCCGGGCGGGCCCGCCCGCAGATCGCTTGCCATGCCCTCCACCACAGGCGCCTCCGCATCCGCAGGTGGACTTTTCTTCTGTCACGTTCTGGTTCTCACTCACGCGGTACAGCCTACCGCGCGTCGCTCGATCCGTCCTGTCGGCGCAGTGCCACACTAGCGGCGACAATCGCCACAATCCCAGCAATCGGCACACCCCAGGTGAATACCTTGTTGTTCAGTAGCGACGACCTCGGCACCGTTGTTTTCTCCGGAACCGTCGACTCTGGTGTGGTCGGCTCGGAGCTGGGCGGCGCCGTCGTCGTCAAGGTTTCTGATGGATTCGGAGTGCCGTCCGTGAGGTAAATGGGCCCTTCCTCAGTCTCACCCGGGGTTTCAACCTTGAAGGAGAAGTCCTGGGTCACCTGGCCTCTGTCGTATGGTCCCCAGAGGCTCACCGCAATGTAGTAGGACCCATCAAGATTCACCTCGCGGGAGGTCGCGCGAAGCACTTCCTTGGTGCCACCACGCACGTCGGCGCTCTCATTACCGCCTGGCGCGCTCCAGGTCTTCACCTCTCTGCCCAGTTCCCTGCGCAGAGGATCGTAGAGGTTGACGCGGAAGTTTATGGCATAGTGCTTGTCCATACCTTCGACATCATTCCGCTGGAAACGGTAGGCCAGCTGTTGCCCCCATGTCGCGGGAACCTTGAAGTAAAGGAACTCCCCCGAGACGATGGTGCTCGAATATGTCTGCCCCGCGGTGATTTCAGTGGCGGAGTTGAACGATGGTCCCCCGATAGTCTCGGCGGCGGTGCCATCAAGAGCGGGCGCCTCGGGAAGGCCGCGCTCCTCGGGTTCAGCAACATGCGAAATATCCGACGGCGGCTCATAGCGCACAAGGATCTCCGTAGCCATGGGGCTGGTGTAGTACAGCTGGTCATCGCGGGTGATCTTAATAATGGTCTCGTCCTCACAATCAGGCGTGATCGAGGCAATGAGAGGTTCATTCATGAGATCGACCCACATTGTGAAGTCCTGGTCGGATTCACACGAGTCGCCATCTGGCGTCACCGCCTCCAGAACAATCTTCGCCGTGGAACCGGAATCGTCCTCGGAAGAATGGATATCAACAACTCCCGTAGCCGTCACGTGCGGCGTCCATCCCTGAGGCGGCTTAATACGGTAGTAGCGCGAGGTCACCTCATCTTCGGACACAGCGGGGAACGTATCCACCCACTGGCCCGGCGTCAGCAAAGGGATGTTCGTTGCCGACCGGGAGTTCGCGCCGGTCACCGGCTTACCGACGACGTCGTAGCCTTGGAGCGCCCACTCAACCTTCTGTTCGAGCGCCTCACCTAGTTGCCCGGCATCGTTAGCGTCAGAATACGTACCGCCGGTGGCCTCGGCGATGCAGCTGAGATCGGCCCGCGCGGCGTCGTCCACCTTAAAACCCACCGTGTGCACGGTGAGGTCCACGCCGTCCTGGGCAAGTTCCTTGGCCACCTCGCAGGGTGGCGGAGGCGCACATGTGTCCTCCCCGTCACTGACAAGGACAATGGCTCGCGGCCCTTCTTGCGGGAGCCCCTTAGCGGCAGTGCGTAACGCCTCCCCGATCGGCGTGTAACCCGACGCTTCGATCCCATCGACGATGGAAAGGAACTTCTTGGAGTTGACGGGCCCCACGGGCACCAGCGTGGTGACGTCCTTGCAGCCTGCCGCCACCTCCGCATCAGAACTGCCCGTCCCGTTGCCGTAGACCATGAGGCCGAGCTCCGCGGAGGAGGGAAGTCCAGAAACCATGTCGTGGATCGCGCTCTTGGCCGCATCTATACGAAGCCCAGGGGCATCATCCTCCAGCATTGAGCCGGACGCATCGAGAATGATCATGGTTGGCGTTGTTGTTGTATCGTCGGTGGTCTGCGCGACCGCTGTACTTGAGATCGTCGTGAAGATGAGCGCTGCTGTGGCCACTCGTACGGCATGAGCGCCGAGTCTGGATGACATCTGATCTCCCTTCCCGTATGGTTGCAATTGCAAACTATCATGCAAGTATTCGCAGATGCAAACTTTCGGAGGATAGCTCTATGACTCACGCGTCAACAAACGCCCAAGTGGACCTTTACGGAGCCACCTGGGCGACGCGTTTTCAGGCTCTTCGTTCCGCCTACGGGCTCTCACAACGATCCCTGGCGGCAACAGTCGGACTGAGTGCTCCTATGGTTAGCCAACTCGTCAGCGGACAACGTGTGAAGATTTCCAACCCTTCAGTCCTTGCCCGTATCGTGCGTCTTGAAGAATGCCTGAGCGACCCGGAAGTTGTCGCAGGCGATCAAGGCGCCATTGCAGCAGTTCTTGAGTCGGTGGTGTCGTCAACACCCGTCTTGAGGACGACGTCGACACCCACGGAATCGGAACGAGACGCCGCCGTACGCTGGCTCGCAACCAACACCGAGAATGCCGATTTGGAGGCGCTCGCCGCGCTCGCCCACTCGCGCGGCTCGGAGGCAGTAGCCGCGGCCCTCAACGACGCAGCTCACCTGGACCCCGCACGCTCGCGATGGACCTGATCGGCGCTCGTTTCGAGCTGCGCGAACCCATCGCCAGCGGCGGCACAAGTACAGTGTGGCGGGCTTATGACCACGAACTCGGCATCGAATGCGCCGCGAAGGTTTTACGTATGCGCGATGCTGGAGGGCTTATGCGCTTCGCACGCGAGCAGTCTCGTCGGCTCGAAGGACACCACGTCGTCGCCCCTTACGCATGGGTAGCCGACGACGGCACCGCGCTGATCGCCTTCGAACTTATGACGGGAGGATCACTGCGCACGCTCATCGGCGATTACGGTCCGCTTGCGGATGCCACAATTGTGACAATTCTTGACCAGCTCCTTGACGCACTGGATAACGTGCACAGCGCGGGAATTGTGCACCGAGATGTGAAACCCG
>JBDIAV010000004.1:0-93875 GCA_039812645.1 Actinomycetaceae bacterium | reverse complement strand
GCTCAATCCTTTCCATTTTCCTCAATTCTTTGGAGCAGTAGCTTCTAATGCGCGCGAGTGAGCACCAGACGAACCACGCCGCTCATTTCTTTGGAGCAGTAGCTTCTGATCGACGACGACGTTACTCGCCCCCCTTCCCCTCTCCCACCCCACTTCCCACAGCTCACTCTGGGGAGAAACAACGTCATCCACAGATTTTCTTTCAACGACGGACAGAAATGTCGAGACCTGTGAATAACTTCTGCAAAGACGAGCTAGATTGTGGATGATGGCTCCCATGTTCATGAGTCGAGATGTCATCAGTGTGCCGAACGTCGCGACAACGTCGTCAATGTCCAAAACAGAAGTGCGTGAGCTCGAGAGCGAGGGTTGGTGGAAACCGCTACCCGGCTACCTCGTCGAGCCGAGAACCACAGGTTCGTCCCGTCTCGATACGCTCCTCGCATATATTGCGGTGCTTTCGGTGCAACATCCTGAAACGACAATATTCGCAGGGCTCACCGCAGCCATGCTACTAGGGCACCCGGTGTGGCCAGAGGTCCGAAATATTGACCTGTACAAGTCAAAGGGACGGCGCAACGTGAGAGAGTTCAGTCGCGATCCGTATTCGCCGTCGCCACTGTATGTGCGGCCCATGAAGATGCCCACGCATATCACCCGCGGACTGACGGTGGGACAGGGTATTCGTGTGACTTCTCTCGAACAGACTGCTGTGGACGTGGCTCGCCTGGCGGAGAGTGAGAGTGCTTTCGTCACTGTGTGTTCTATTCTCGGGCGCCTCGCTACATCCGGCGATGTCTACACGGATCGCAATGACGCGAGCTTCGTTGAAAGAGAGGAAGCGGCTCGGACTCGGATGATGGCGTTGGTCGAGAAGCTCTCCAAAACTGGAGGTCAACGGCGTGCCAAAGAGATCATCTCGCGCGCGAGTGGGCAGGTGGAAAGCGTTGCAGAAGCCCGAGTTCTCTGGATCATTCACGCCTTCGGACTTCCCCTCCCAACTCTGCAGTACCGGATCATGGTCGAGGGGCATGAGTACTTCGGTGATTTCGTGTGGCGGGACAGAATGGTCATCGTCGAGTTCAACGGAGAAGGCAAGTACGGCGACGATTCGGAGCGTGGCCGACGATTCGCGCGAGAAAAGGCACGAGAGTCCCTGTTGCGCTCGGCTGGATACGAGATCGTTAATCTTTCGTGGAATCAGTTGGACAATCCGGAGGCTGTCGCTCGGTTGATCCACAAGTTCCTACGTCGTGGCGGGCGTACCGTGCTGCCCGCCACCATCGCCACGCCCTCGGCCAATCGGGAGTTGCTTCAACGCGCAAAGCCGTTCCGGGCACCTGCTTCCTCGCGCTCGCAGAGGAACACCGGACGGCAGTGACGAAGAGGCCCCGCGAAAGGACTGTGGAGGTGGATGGATCGGGTGAGCAGGTGGTGATGAAGCGTCTCTCGAAAGAATTGAGTTTTTCGGAAAGAATTGAGCGGCGTGAACGTGTTCCAGAGCTCAATCCTTTCCATTTTCCTCAATTCTTTGGGGCGAACGTATGGGTATCGAGACAACGAGCGGAGTGAGCGCCGCGATAAGCAAGGAGCACGCCCCCAGAACGACGACGGCCATCAGCGGTCCCGCCCCTAGCCCGGCAACAAGGGCCCACCGCTCCATATCAACGGCGACGACGGCGCCAAATTCGAGAACACCACTCGCGGACGTCTGTGCGAGGGCGTTTGAACCAGCAGAGCCGCCTTCAGTAAGCAGCGGGTAACACGCTCGCGCCCAGGTCAGAGCGGAATATGCCGCAATCAGAACTGCCGGGATCGTGACAAGAAGCGGCGCCAACCGAGAGAATACGATCCTGCGCATTGAGCTGCCACGCGCGGGATAGATCCGCGCGCCCCAGCCGCCTAGTCTTCCCAACCCCAGCGCCATAACCGCAAGCAAACCCACGATACCGGGGAAAAGATAGCGCCCCTGCGTGCCGGGAACGATACCCCCATCGCGGTATTGCGTCCAAGCCTGGGCCAGAAGCAACCCGATAACACCGACAAAGAAGGAGAGCAGCACAAGCCGCTGAATCCTGTGCGGTCCGGCGAACAGCGCAATCAGAACCGCTACACAGGCGACGGCTGCCAACGTCCACACCAATGGCGCAGTCAACGACCAATCCATCCAGTCGAAACGCCCCCAAAATGATTCGGTGAAGTTACGAAACGCGGTCGTGAAGAAGTGTCTGATATCCGAGCCTGGCGACAAAAATGCGCTCTGATAGCCAGCAGGTTGCAGCACTCCATAAAGCAGCACGTTGCGTACCCACCAGAATCCTCCGGTCACCACACCAATGCCACCAGCACACGCGGCCTGTACACACCGTTTCCACCAGGCCACCCCATTAATGTTGGCAAGGAAAGCTAAACCCACAGTCAACCCCATGGGTATGAAGGTTCCCTTGGACCACAGGCCGAGCCCGAGGGCGAGGCCTGCCGCCCAGACCGTTCGCCAGCCCCCGCTTCCAAACATGGCCGCCGAGGCAGCCGCCAAGCACAGGGCGCCGGCGCCAATCGCGAGCGCGTCGTTGTTCAGCGATCCTGTCACATACGCCAATTGAGGAATCGCAAAAACGAGGACTCCCGCGCTCAATGCCATAGGCCGGCTTGTCCCCGCCCTGCGCGCCACGTACACGGCACTGGGCACAAGGGGCAAGGTCATCAACGCGGAAACCACGCGCATGAGAAGAAGCTGCCGATCCCAGGGCCAGTCACTCGCGTCCACAGCACGGTAAGCAACCGCTTGTAGTTCGTAGAACAACGGCGGATGCTGCGTCATCTGATCGACAATCTCGGTGGGCGAGCCATCCCGACCGGACTCACCACCCCCACCGGATACGCCAGCCTCACCAGAAGGCACGCTGCCTCCGTCGGCTACCCATCCTTTTCCGTTAAGGGCAATCCGCTGCGAATGAGGAGTCACGGCGGTCTCGCCGAAACGTGGAATCTCCGGATATGCCTCACGGCTACCCACCACCCGTGTCCGCTCCATCGCCGCAAAACCCTGCGAGTCAGCCGAGATCATTCCCGACTCACGCACCGCTTGCAGCACGGAAGAACTGAGGCGCGCTTCCCCAGGGGCGGGCCACCCTCCACCTTCCGCCACACGTATCACCGAGTTGACGTGCAAAGGTTCATCCGGCGCACGAAATGCTGGAGTGAGAATCGCCCAGAGGACCTGCCATATGAAGAAAACTAGCGTCAGAGCCCCTGTCGCTGCCACAAAACCCCGCGACGAAGAGGTGGGCAAAAAACTGCCACCGGATGAGCCAGCTTGCGTTAACCAGCTCCGCTTCAACCGACTCGCCGATAAGCTTCCCGTAGATGGAGGCGAATCGGGGCCCGCCGAGTTCACGCTCCCACGCGCGCGGGAACCGGACTCGACGGGCCCTTCATTCAACACATACTGCGAATTATCTGCGCTCACTGGCAATCACTCATGCGGTAGGGATCAGGCACGACATACAGAATCCACCGAAATATCAGCAGATCCCACAATCATCGGAGTAAAGAATCTATACCCATGGCCCCGCACCGAACGGGGACTTCGCATACAAATTCCTCACCTTAGGGAGCAATCCGATACAGCCCCTGAGCCCCTGAGACAATCAGTCCTCGGCGAGAACAACATTGGAAGCTTCCTTCCAACGTTCCGCCCAATTCCCGATCGGCTCGACACCAATGCGCTCGAGAGCCAAGTGTCCCAGCACCGAGTAGTGCGGGCGAGGTGCCGGGCGATTAAAGGCTGCGGCGGTGGTCTCCTTGACCACCTCCGGATCCTTACCGATCGATTCCATAATGGCCTTTGCGAAGCCGTTCCAATTGGTGGAGCCTGACGAGGTGCCGTGATAGATACCGGAGGGCGCTTCGGCGTCGATCAAACGAACGATGAGGTCGGCCAGGTCAACGGTCCAGGTAGGCTGGCCGACCTCATCGGTCACAACACTGATGGTGCCGTTTGCCTCTACCAGACGCTTCATCGTGGCGGGGAAAGAATTTCCGTGTGCGCCATATAGCCACGCGGTACGCACAATGAGGTAGTTATTCGTATTGACACGCACTGCCCACTCGCCCGCTGCCTTCGTGCGGCCGTACGCTCCCTTGGGCTCCATGAGCTCGTTTTCCTGGTACGGGGATGTGGCATCGCCGCCGAAAACGTAGTCGGTGGAGATATGAACGATGCGAGCACCAATCTCGGCACAACGACGTGCGAGGATCTCGGGGCCGGTGGCGTTCACTGTGAAAGCTGCTGCCTCTTCTTCTTCCGCCTTATCCACCGCGGTGAAGGCTGCGACGTTGACCAGCACATCGATATCCTTGACCACCTGAGCAACGCTGTGGGGATCGGTAATGTCGATTTCGTCGCGATCAACGGCGACGACGTCGTGTCCATCGCGCACGACTCGCTCCACGAGATCCTGACCGAGCATTCCCTTGGCTCCGGCAATCAACCAGCGCATGAGTCCCGCCTATTCCGCGGCTCAGGGCCGCCTCAGTGTGTTGTAGTTCGCGGTGTATCACCGCGGTGTCGAATGAACCTCAGTAGATTCTAGCCCTTGCTAGAACAATCTCTCGGTGGGGGTCGTCACGTCGTCGCTATCCCAGCTCAATGACATGCTGCATACCACAGATAATCGCCCTCGCGTATCGCTCCAATGGTCGATTCATCATCCCACTTTGGATAGACTCTGGAATCGATGTCTCACTCCACTCCTCAGAGCACAATTGTTGACACGAGCAATCGCCGCGCTACCGAAGCGTCCTCCGGTGATTCTGTTTCTGGTGCTTCCACACTATCCACCCCGGCTCTTGCGCGGTCGCCTCAGCGCCTCGACATTCAGGGGCTGCGCGCCGTCTGTATGATCCAGGTTCTTCTGTATCACGCCTGGACAATCGGTTCGCCCATCGGTGTGGACTCGTTCATCATGATCTCGGCATTCTTGATGACGGCGTCATTTATTCGCCGCGCCGAGTCCGGAAAGATGCCGTTCTTCATCGAACGCTGGGCCACCACCTTTAAGCGTCTCTTGCCCCCTCTCATCGTGGTAGTGCTCGCCACGCTGTGGGCCACGGTGCAGTTCCTTCCGCGAACCCGCTGGGCAGAAATCTTCGATCAGGCCGTCGCTTCCCTCACCTATCTCCAGAATTGGCGACTCGTCGAGGTTTCAGCAGATTACTACGCAGAGAACAGCGCACTCTCCAGTCCACTCCAACATCTGTGGTCAATGTCCATGCAGGGTCAGGTCTTCCTGCTGTGGCCGCTCATCATGACCATCTGCGTCCTGCTCGCGAAGCTTTTGCGCCAACCGGTTCGCCGGATCGCCTTCCTCGTTTTCGCGCTCATCACAGCGGCATCGCTGTGGTGGTTACTCAACGACGCTCCTATGGACGGCTCGGTCTACTTCTATACCCAGGCACGCCTCTGGGAGTTCGCACTCGGCTCCACACTCGCCGTCGCCACGCCCTGGATCAAAGATCTTCACTTCCCCTCGCGTGTCCTTTCCTGGCTGGGTCTCGCCGTCCTCGTCACCTACTGCCTTGTCTCCATCGGCCATTATCCCGGTCCCATGGCAGCAGTCCCGATGGTGGCGGTCTCCCTTATCCTTATCTTTCCTACGGGCGATGACCGCTGGGGTGCCGGCACGCTTCTCTCCTGGAAGCCGCTTGTCACACTCGGCAATATCTCCTACGCCGTGTACCTCGTCCACTGGCCGGTCTTTGTCATCTTCCTCAACGTTGTGGGTGCGGATTCCCTCTCCATCCTCAATGGATTCATGCTCATCATGGTGTCTATTCTCCTGGCGTGGGGCCTCACCAAGGCCGTGGATGATCCCATCCGCTCGTGGCCGTGGGCGAATGCAGCCACCGGGCGCAAGATCTTCGTCGCTCTCACATCCTTTGCTATCGGTCTGGGCAGTGTGTGGTTCTGGGACTCGCGCGTCAATGACCGAGCCTCCCAGGAGGCAGCGACGGCGTCGTCGTCGATCACCGTCAATCCTGAAACACATCCCGGAGCCCTGGCACTCACCGAATCGGTCACGCTGCCTTTTACCGAGGATCCCATTCCCAACCCCACCGACCCGTGGGCAGCCTCCCTGCCCGATTCCTGCGACGATGGCTACCCCGAGGAATTCGCAGCGCCCAAGCTCGGCAACTGTAGCCAGGTTGGTGATGCCGCAACAGCCGACGTTCGTATCCTCGCCGTCGGTAGCTCAAAACTGACCCAGTTCGCTCCCGCCTTGCGCAAGTTGGCTGAGGACAACAATTGGTATATCCAACTGTCCCATCATGCCGCTTGCGTGTGGGCGGTTGATGATTCCGTTTCCGAGCCCTGTCGTGAACGTAATCAGGCAGCCCTCGACTACCTCGACGAGTTCAAACCCGACTACGTCCTGCTGCTGTCCACCGTCACCACGTCCGGCAGCCCCGACGAATCGGCTGTCGCCGGACTACAACCTTTATTGGAGGAGCTCGCTAAGCGCAACGTGCCCGCCATCGGAATTCGTGACACTCTGCGTAACCCCGATAGCTTGTTGGAGTGTTCGCTCGACAACCTCTCCACAAGTCTCACCGGTGGCTGCGTCTTGTTCCGCCCGGATTATCAAGCGGATGTTAACCCCGCAGCGTCCCTCGAATCCAAGGGATTCGCCAATATCGACCTCACTGATCAGTTCTGTTCGGGCGACCTTTGCCCCACGATCATTGGCAACATTTTCGTCTATGTGGACACCATGCACGTGTCACGCCAGTATGTTGTTTCCCTCGCGCCCGCCCTTGGCCAGCGCCTCGTTGACGCTATGAATGATCTGTCTGGGACGAAGATGAAGTTCAAGGACGCCTCCGATGAGGACGACGAGAAGGAGATCGTGACTCAGGACGACGACGAGACGTCCAAGGCACCGACGAAACCCATTCCGGGCGTCCAGATCAACTAACAAGATCCACTAAATAGCGGATTTCGCGGCTCTCGGAGCAACCAACGAAGGCTCTCGGAACGACCCCGCTAAAATCCCACCACCCCTGTACCTATGACACAGAGGTGGTGGGATTCCGGAGATTTATTTCCTTAGCCTCGGCGCATTGCCAGCGACGCTGCGACTCCCCATCCGATATCGGCCACCGTCGTGAAGATACGAGCAAGAAGAACAACGACGACGACGACGCCCGCTGGAGCCACCGTTGACAACACCGCACCAAGTGCCACCTCTCGAACTCCGGCCCCAGCGGGGACAAAGAAGACAAGGAATCCCGCGGTCCATCCGAGTGCATAGCCGCCGGTAGCGAGAAGGAAGGAGGGCACGGTTGCCGGCATTCCCAGTTGCCCGAGCATGAGCCACAGCTGGAGCCCCGCCACGCACCAGGCAACGAGAGCCCATAGCGCCGCGCGCAACGTTTTCCTCCACGTCATCGCATCCTCGAGCGGCTCGCGCCCAAGCACCTTAAGTGCAAAGTTGACCAGCCGGTTGAGGATGGGAGGGCACAGTGCGATGAGCGCTAGGGGAAGCACCGCGATGAGCCACCCGTAGTTCTCTCGTACGTTGTCTGGACCGAGCACCACGGCGAGGATCGCCAGAATCATTCCGGTGACAATCGAGATAACAATGGAGACCAGCAGCGCGCATACTGAGCGCCGCCGCGAGATTTCATAGTCCCGTCCCACCTCGGCGGCCGCTACAAAGTTCCACACTCCTCCGGGCAGGTACTTTGCCACCTGCGACGAGAAGAAGATCCGGCTGGCAACCGTTGCGTTCACAGGCGTACCAACATCGTTGAGGACGAGCCGCCAGGACGCCATCGTGAGGTAGACATAACCAAAGGACAGGAAGACCTCTACGGCAACTAGCCAGGCGGGCAGTGCACGGAGTGCCTCGCTCACCTCACCCCAGTTGCTCGCGACGGCGTAAATAGCCGCCACAATAGCCACGATGAGGAATCCTGCCCGGAACCCCGGGGATTGCAAGAAACCAAGAATTTTTCTCACAGCAGGTCCTTCAAGGATTCAGTGACCATTTCGGGCCGGAAAGCAGCATCGGCGCGGCGCGCAGCCCGCGCCCGCAGATCCTCAAGCATCGCAGCGTTTTCCAAGATCAACGCAAGTTCGTCGGCCAACCCCGTGGGTTCGGCGGCAGCAACAAATACAGCATCCTGAAGAACGGCCCGCTGTACGGGAGTGTCCGAGGTGACGAGCGCGCATCCTGCCGCCATCCCCTGGAACGCCTTGTTTGGAACCACACGCCCGGCCTTCGGGGAGTCGCCAAAGATCCCCAGGCATACGTCGTGGGAGGCAACCACCGCGGGCAAATCGTTGGCAGGAACCCAGTCGCGCCACGTGATCCGAACATTTTCAGATAGGCCAGCTAAGATCTCACGGCATTCCGGCTCGTCCTGCCCGCTTCCAATAAGCGTGACATCGCAGGCCACGCCCTTCTCATCCAGCAAGCGGAGTGCACGGGCGATGGTCGGCGTACCTTGGAGCGGGGTGAAAAGGCCGAAAAAAACAACGGATGGGCGCCGCGTCGTCGTCGGTGAAATATCCGAGACCCCAGAAACGTCCCGGACCTTTCGCGCCTCGAACCAGGCGTCCGGTGCGCCCACGGGAACGACGACGGCCTTGTGCCGCAGCTTCTCCGGCACGAGGTCGCGGTGGTCCGGGGTATCGACAATGACCGTGGTGGCACAGCGCAGGGCAAGAAGGTCAAGCGCGCGCAAAAGAACGGACTTCACGCCACCGTCCAAACGCCGGTCAGCAGCGGTATCCGCCGCGAAAATAAGGTGATCGAGCAGAATGTTGGCGCGCGGAAAAAGGAGGCGCGCGAGCACCACATCAAAGTGCCCGAGGTAGCCAACGACGATGGCGTCAGGACGCCGCGCGCCGCGAAAACGCAAGGAGCCGATGACGAGGGACAACCAGCGTGAAAGCAACCGGCCAGCAAACATCGCGGCACCCCGCGGAGTCTTTAGCGCAGCTACACGCCCCGCCGTACCGATACCCAGCGGACGGTTAAGTTCCACGACCCGATGTCCGTGGCGTGCCAGGCCGGTGAGGAGAACACTCACCCGGGGATGGGTTGTCACATCGTACGTTCCGAAGGCCAGAATTCTCACGGTCAGCGCCCATCTCCGGGAGAATCGGGGAGATTCGGACCCGAGGAACCCGGTCCCTGACCCGAGGAACCCACGGACCCATCGCTGCCGGGCCCTCTCACGCCCCCGCCATATTGAAGCTCCTTGGTGCGTTCCAACTGCTCTTCCAAGAGCACACGGTTAGTACGCAGCAGATCCGCGAGCACCAGGATAGCGAGACTCAGCAAACTTGCCACAAGCATCGCCGACCCAAAGATCAGGGACTGGATATGGCCCGCGCCCTGGCCCATAAGGAAATAGACGAGGAAGCGGACGAAGGGAATCATCCCCGCGACCCCCGTAAGGAGAGCCAACCAGCCGAGTGGCACATGCGGCTTAAACATGAGGAACGAACGAACAATCGCCATCCCCGATTTGAACATGTGCTGGAAAATGTTGCTGAAGAGACGGGATTCGCGCGTCTTGGGATTCGTCGTGATGGGGTGCGAGGCAATCCGCAGGCGCTTGTTACCCGCCTGAATAATCGTCTCCATACAGTAGGAGAACTGGGTCACCACGTTGAGCCGCATGAGCGATTCGCGCGAGTAAGCGCGGAAGCCTGACGCGGCGTCGGGCAGGTGCGTTCCGGCGGCAGCGTTGACCACCCGCGAACCCACATGCTGCATGAGCTTCTTAAAGGGTGAGAATTCGGTGATCTTTGAGGTCTGGCGGTCAGCGATGACGATATCCGCCCGGCCCGCGATGATCGGCTGAACGAGGTGAGCAATCTCCGCCTGCGGATACTGGTTGTCACCATCGGTGTTCACGACGATATCCGCGCCATGACTGAGCGCGTAGTGAACACCGTCGCGGAATGAGCGTGCCAGCCCCTGATTGCCACGATGACGGACAAAATGCTTGACACCGTGCGCTTGAGCTACCTCGATGGTGCGATCTGTCGATCCATCATCCACCACAAGGATTTCGACCTCGTCCACGCCGGGAATCTCGCGCGGGATAGACGTCAAAACGAGAGGAAGAGTCTTCTCCTCATTGAGACAGGGGATCTGAACAAAGACTTTCATGAACACTCCGGGCGTGATTCGCGGCGACGGCTGTCAGCCGCATCGAGATTCTACGTGGCCCAGACGGCAAAGACAGCCTTCCAGGTCACCTCTACGCCCGAAGCGTCACCAAGTTCACCAGATACGGCGGTTGAGAGATCACGCCGATAGACCTTGGTCTGTCGGCGTGATCTCTTACTTCATTGGCGCAATCTCTTACTTCACTCGGCGGACACCGAGGGTGTCAGCACCATCGCCATTCCAATCACCCACCAGTGTCTCGTCGCTGACGCGGCCGTAGATAACCGTCCGATCAGCCGCCCCACTGCGAATGGTGTTGCTGATGAAGTAGGTATGTCCGCGACGCACGGCGAGAGAATCAGCGGTGCGTTGTGTCGTAAACGAGCCGACATAGACGTCGTCGTTAGACCGGCCGTAGGTCACAACAACAGACGCTGCACCGCCACGGAGACTGTTGTTGATGAAGTAGCGATTGCCGCGGCGTACGGCCAACGTGTCCTGACCATCCCCATTCCAGTCACCAGCTAGGACAATATCCTTGGCCGTCCCGTACGTGAACGATTTATCTGCGGCACCCGAGGTCAGGGTGTTTTTGACATGGAAAGTGTTGCCCCGCCGGAGCATGAGGGTGTCCTTGCCGTCACCATTCCAATCTCCCACCAGGACCTCATCCTCCGGTCGCCCAAAGGAAACGGTGAACTTTGGAGCGGCCGTGGGAGACACATTATTAGTAAAAGCGAAGGTATTGCCCCGACGAAGTGCCACGGTATCCTTGCCGTCACCATTCCAGTCGCCCACGAGAACCTCATCCGAACGGACACCCCATGAGAAGGAAATGTTCGCGGTGCCTGTCCACGCATCATTGAGGTGGAAACGGAGGGCCGGTTCTTTCGGACTGGCAGTTGGTTGAGAAGTTGGAGTAGGAACCGGCTCAGCCTTGGCGTCCCCGACAAGGAACGAATCGTAGGCGGAAGCCACGTCACGGCGGATCTTTCCAAAGTAGTTGTAGATCGATCCCGGGCAGGCGGTGCTCGACACATCCCGATGCCCGGAGATCCTCGGCAGCGCCGTTCCCGGTTGCAGCGAAGAATTGATTGAACTCTCCGACCAGGTGGGTACGGTCAGCGGGCTCACCGTCCGTGGATCGACCTTCGACACGGCAAACTTCCATGCTGAAACGTCCACGATCGCCCGTACAACCGCCGCTGACGGGACGAGCGTCTGGCCCGTCGTCCAATCGGTCTGGGTATAGTCTCCCAGCACCGTGATGCCCAAAGTGTGCGTGTTGCGCGGCCGCGCGTGTCCGCCGACCACCATCTTTCCGGGTGCCGAGTTCAGCGTTCCCTTGCGTCCTTCCCAGCGTCCCCCATATTTGTCGACGACGACGTTGTATCCGATATCGCCCCACCCTAACGTCAACGCATGGTAACTGTAGATACCTCGAATAACAGCCGGGACATCCGCTTGGGAGTAATTGTTGGATCCAGCCGTGTGGTGCACGATGACTCCCTCGAAATCCGCGTAGTCAGGAGGCCACTCCATATAGCTCTCGTTGGCGCCCCAGGCCGAACGCGGCTGAACATTCGCTTGTGTCACAGCTTTTTTGGTATCTACCTTGACAGCTGCTGGCTCAGCTAAACTTTCCGTCGCGTTCTGCGGCGCGACGTTCGAGGGCACGACGCCATCGTCGGTATTCTCGTGCTGCGGGAATGCGATTCCTTCCGCATCAATAACGGACGTAGAACGATCATTAGCTACGGGTGCCTGATACGAGGAAAACTCAGGCAGCACAGGTGCGGAATCGATGGTGTCGAGTTCTTCCACGGCGTCGGCGCCATACGAGATATCGATGCGAAGGTCCTGGGGAAGGGCGCCATCGCCCTCTGTCAGGCGAACCTGGATGCCGGTGGAAGCACCAGAGACATTCGCCTCGGTGCCGTCGCGGGCACCTCCACGGGAGTCGTTCTCAAGGACGAACCATTGCGACCACACGCCGTCGTCGAGAGTACGCATTTCTACGCGGGAGCCGGACGGTAGTTCCTGGCCCGCAGTCCACGTGACTGCCGCAACTGCGAATGGGGATTCCAGAGCAATCGGCTCGGTGAACACCGCGTAGGAGTCCTCCAGCTGGGCGGAGAAAACTCGCGAACCGCCTGCCTCCTCAACGCTGGCGAAACCAGAGGATGCCGAGGGAGTCAGCGTTCCCGCGTCGTCCGTCAGCGCAATGGCGATATTTTCATTCTTTGGCTCCGCACCGGCTGCGGGAGTCGCGAGGGTGAGCACAGCGAGGGACAAGGACATCGTTGCGGCAAGCAGCCGATGCAACATGAGGTTCCAATCGTCGGGAAAGTCAGCAGGGAGACGAACGTATCAGCAGATGTGCTGGATTTCGCCCTGGTGACTCTATCGACAACGCCTATGGTCAGACAAAGGAGAAACAACGCGATCAAGGTCACTCTGACGCTAGATTTTTGGGAACCTCAGCCTCGTTTGATCCGTGAAAGAAGAACTTGCAATTCACCACGCATCCACAGCGCAGCTCGAAGTGCTATCCGCAAGGGCGCTTGAGCGGGTTGCGAATAGACACCATCAAGATAGTGGGCTGCACTGCGGTGATGAGCGCGGAGCATGGTGGCTGGTCTGTTCTTCCAGCTAGAACCCTGCTCGTGATAGATCTTCGCCAGCGGCAAATAAACGCTTTGCCAGCCCGCCGCCTTGAACTGCTCCCCCAACTGGGTGTCTTCAAAAAACATGAAGTAGGAATCATCAAAGCCGCCCACCTCACGAAAAGCTTCCATCCGCACCAAGAGACACGCACCGGACAACCAATCGACCGGGTGTTCATCGTCAATGGAGCCCGCTTGCCTATAGGCGCGAGTGAACGGATTTTCTTCCCATACGTGCGACAGCACCGCATGCCCGATCCCTGTGACCAACCGCGGGAATCGCCGAGCCGAAGGGTAGACCTCGCCTTCTTCGGTAAGAATGAGCGGCCCAAAGGCACCGCCTCGCGGCCAAGATTTTGTGCTGTAGAGCATGGAATCCAACGAACCACGATCGAACACGACATCGGGATTGACGACGACGCCCCACTCGCTCGTTGCGTGAGCCAACCCCAGATTCGCCGCACGACCGTACCCTAAGTTCTCTCCGGTGCGGATAACTTGGGCGCCGAACCGGCGCGCCACATCATCCACGATCGTGGGGTCCGAGCCGTTATCCACGATAACCAGCTCGTAAGGGCTACTCGTTGCATTCTCGAGTGAAGCCGCCATCGACGCAAGATCGGGACCGGGGTTAAACGCCACGGTGACGACTCGTAGCGGGGGGTGATTCTTCACAGGCCAAGCCTATCGGTTCATCTGGGAAAATTCTGAGAGACCACCCGACTCCAGGTGGAAGTTACAACCCTACTCTAGGTGGAAGGGTCAGCCCCGCTACCGGTGGAGATAACAAGGAATGCTGAGATTTTCATGGGTGAACAGTACGACTGAGAATCACACCATAGGTCCACGTGGTTGAGGTCATCTTCACCGTATTATGGGGGACGTGAGCAATCCGGGCCGCGCTGAAGCGCATCTTCTCGTCGGACCACGCAACCGTCACATCGGCCGCGTGGCCCTCCTTGTGCTGCTGGCGCTTCTTCTAGTTCTCGGCAGCGCGTTTGCTGCCGCTTACCATAGCTTGCAGAGCAACATTAACCAGACCAATATTGATGAGCTCCTCAACCGAGAGGACTCTGGGCCCATTGATGTAGCTAAAGGTCATCCCATTAATATCTTGGTTCTCGGATCTGACATTCGAGAAGGTGATTCTGACATTGATGGATCAGGCGAACTCGGTCTCACCACAGGCATGCGTGCGGACACCACGATGCTATTCCACGTGAGTGAGGACCGCAGCCGCGTCGACGTTGTCTCGATTCCACGTGATCTTCTTGTGGACATCCCTTCTTGCACGGTCCGCGAAGGTGAGGATTACTCCTCAACCTTTACTACTGAGGAGACATACGACCAGTTCAACGCCGCCTTCTCCATCGGTGGCCAAACAGGAGATGTTGCCTCCGCCGCAGCCTGCACGATGAAGACCGTTGAAACCTTGACCGGTATTCATCTCGATGGATATGTGGTGGTCAACTTTGCTTCCTTCCAGGATGTCGTTAATGCTCTTGGTGGTATCCCCATGTACTTCGAGGAGTCTCTCTACGACGAATACGCCGGTCTAGATGTTGCTGCCGGTTGTCGCCTCCTCGACGGGCAGCAGTCCCTCGCCCTAGCTCGCGCTCGCCACGACATCGGCAACGGCTCGGATATCAGCCGCATTGGCCGCCAGCAGGAACTCGTGTTCGCTATTCTCAACGAGGCGAAGAGCATGAACCTGTTCACCGACATGCCCACGCTCTACCGCATTCTGCAGGCTGCCACCGCAAACCTTGACACGAGTGAAGGGCTCGGCGATATTCCCACCATTGCTGGCCTCGCCAACTCCTTGCGCAACATTGACCTTGCCAACATCCAGTTCATCACAACGCCATGGGAGCCCGCAGGTGACCGCGTCACGCTACTTCCCGACGCGGCAGTCCTCTGGAACGCCATCGCAAATGATCATGCCGTCACCTCCAGCACAGACGAATGGGGCACCATCACCATTCAGGATCTGGTACTGAACCCGCCTTCCACCGCCGCGCCCGCTCCTGAGGACGAAACGGGGAACGATGCCCCTACCGCGCAAGAATCTGCACCAGCAGAATCAGAGGCGCAGGCGAACGAGACTCCCACCGCGCCCGTCTGCAACCGAGATGTTGCCAAGCCGTAGGGATATTGACATGAGTTCTCAACCTCCTTCTTTTGAACCACGCGGACACGGCAGGCGTCCCACCGCGCGTGGAGCCGTCCACGTCGGTCGAGGCCGATTGCCGGAATTCTGGTCTGGTTCGCGTCCTTCTCGTCGGGACAGTGCTCCCAACCGGGACAGAATGTCGGAGAAGAACAGAACTCCGCAGCTTGATCATCAGGGCACCCCAGACCGCCAAAGAACGGGCGAGCGAGGAGCTGCAAGCGCGCAGTACGCCGCGGATTCCTCCGCCGCCGCTCCTGTTTTCCAGCCTCGGCAGGAACGATCCGCACGACCTAACCTGCAACCCGCCGCTCCTCAGACTCGCAGTCCTCAACCTGCGACGGGCCGTCCACTGGCCGGAGCAGGAAGTGGGGCCGGGCTCTCTGGTCCGTCCTCCTCATCCCGACCTTCTAGTCCTTCTTCCGGTCCTTCTAGTCCTTCCGGCACTTCTCCGGACCAAGGAGCTTCCCTCATTAGCCCTCGCAAGCGTCGTCACCCTCGCCGCTGGATCGTCAGTATTCTTGTCCTGCTCCTCGTCGCCGTCGTCGGCTGGCCACTATTCCTCGTCCAGTACGGCAACTCCAAGATGGAGCATCTCAACGCGCTCAGTGGTGCTGCCGATACTCCCGGTACCACCTATCTCATCGTGGGGTCGGACAAGCGCCAAGAAGAAGCCATCAACGATGGCACCGAGGGCGAACGCGCCGATACCCTCATGCTCCTTCAAGTGCCCCAGTCAGGGGCCCCAGCGCTGGTGTCGCTCCCCCGCGATAGTTGGGTGGAAATTCCCGGGTATGGAGAGGACAAGATCAACGCCTCCTACGCCATCGGCGGCCCAGAACTCCTCGTAGAAACGGTCGAGAACCTCACCGGTATGACGGTGGACCATTACCTCGAAGTCTCCATGTTTGGAGTACAAGATCTCGTCGACGGCGTGGGCGGTGTCAACTTGTGCCTGGATTACGACGTCGTCCATGACGACTTCTCAGGGCTCGAATGGCAGGCCGGATGTCATGATGTCGACGGTGCCACAGCGCTCGCGTTCTCGCGAATGCGCTATTCGGATCCGCAAGGAGATATCGGCCGTACAATGCGCCAACGGCAGGTAGTAACGAAGCTGATTAGCAAGGCAGCGTCCCCCTCGACGCTCATCAACCCGGTGCGGCAGTACACGCTCGTGGGCAAGGCCGCCTCCAACCTCACCGGTGATGAAGGCACCTCGCTCGTAGATATTGCCAAGGCTGGCCTCGGGCTCCGCAAGGTCATGGGAGAAGGCGGGCTCATGGGCACGCCGCCCATCTCCACGCTGGAATACTGGACGGAATCTGGGCAGGTAGCAGTTCTTCTGGATCCCGACCGTGTGGACGATTTCTTCGTCCGTATGCGAGATGGACAGCTGACCAGCGCCGACTTCCAACAATGAGCTGACCGGGGCGCTCTCACTCTCCCAAGAAACAGTGGGGAGTCCGCACAACTTGTCCAAAGGATTGAGCTTTTTGGAAAGAAATGAGGCGGCGGACGCGTTAAAAAGGCTCAATCCTTTCCAAAAAACTCAATTCTTTAGCGATACCTCTGAACTTTAGCGATACCTCTGAGTATTTGATGGGTAAAGTCAGCCCAGCCGCCGCTCTTTGAGGGCAGCGCCCTTGTCCACAGCGACCTGACGGAGGTCGCGCTGGAATTGCTCCATGGCTTCCAAGATCGCAGGATCCGAGGTAGCGAGGATTCTCGCGGCGAGCAGCCCAGCATTGCGCGCACCGCCAATAGAAACAGTGGCCACAGGGACACCGGCGGGCATCTGCACGATCGAGAGCAGGGAGTCCATGCCATCGAGATACTTGAGCGGAACCGGCACACCAACCACCGGGAGCGGTGTAAGAGCCGCCATCATGCCTGGTAGGTGAGCCGCGCCTCCAGCTCCGGCGATGATGACTCGCAGCCCGCGCGAGGCTGCCGCACGCCCATAAGTAACCATGTCCTCGGGCATACGGTGTGCGGAAACGACGCTTGCCTCATATGGAATCCCAAACTCGTCGAGGACTTTCGCGGCCTCGATCATGACGTTCCAGTCTGAATCCGATCCCATGACGATTCCGACGAGCGGCTTCCCCTCATCGGCTCCATGTGCTTTACCTGCCACATCAGCTTCACTCGCCACGTTCACCTCGGCGGCTGCATTTTCGGCCATCACATCTTCTCCCCTCGCAGCATTGCTGCCGCGTCCAGCGCCACGCGGCGCGTCTCTTCTAAGTCGCTTCCCACCACGGTGACGTGGCCGATCTTGCGCCTCGGTGCCACTGCCTTGCCGTACATATGAATCTTTGCCTGCGGATACGCCGCCATCACCTGCGGGTAGGCAAAACGCGGGTCGGATAGCGCGCTGCCTAGCACGTTCACCATGACGGACCACGGTGCCAGCGGCTCCACGCCCCCGAGCGGCAAATCAAGCACGGCACGTAGATGCTGCTCAAACTGGCTTGTTTGCGCGCCTTCGATGGTCCAATGGCCAGAGTTATGCGGACGCATCGCGAGCTCATTGACATAGGGCACTAGCTGCCCGTCACCACCGGGAGCTAAGAAAAGTTCGACCGCGAGGATACCCACCACGTCGAGTTCTTCCGCTACCTTCTCGCCGATATCGCGAATCCGCTCCGCGAGCGCCCCGTCCACATCGGGTGCGGGAGCGATTACCTCAAAACAGGTGCCCTGCTCCTGAATAGTCTGCACCACGGGCCATGTGGAGATATCTCCCGAAGGGCGGCGGGCCACCAGCTGTGCAGCCTCGCTGACGAAGGGAATCTTCTCTTCGATGAGAATTTCCACACCAACACTGCCTGCAACATTGGCTTCTCCGGCAACATCGGCGTCATCAGAGCCCTCAATACCCAGCCAGTCCGTAATCTCACTCGCTGCATGAACAACCCGCACGCCCTTGCCGTCGTATCCATCACGCGGTGTTTTTGCGATCGCGACCCCACCGAGTTCCGCGATCGCGGCATCCACCTCGGCCGCGCTACGCGCCACAAACCAACGGGGGCCGGGGATCCCCAGCTCGTCCATTTTCGCACGCATGGCGATCTTGTCCTGGGCGTACTTCAGCGCGTGCGCCCCCGGCCGTACCGGCACAATCCGCGAAGCTTCCGCGAGAATCTCATCGGGGACGTGCTCGTGTTCCACGGTCAACGCGTCAACGCCAGTGGCAAGTTCCATGATGAGTTCGCGTTCACTCGCTCCCCCAACGGTCGATTGTGGGATCACCTGCCCGGCAGATCCATCTGCCGCTTCCACGAGGGCATGCAACTGGATTCCCAGCGCCACCGCCGATTCTTGCATCATTCGGGCGAGTTGCCCGCCGCCTATGACGCCAACTCGTGGCGCTGCGTGTTCCGCTCCGGTTCCGACAACATGTTGGATGCTCACGACCTCAGCCTACCCACCGGTAGACTAAACGGGTGCCGTCATCTCGCAATATCGTTCAGCGCCTCCTCAAGGGACAATCCTTCCGAGAGTGGCTGGTCGAATTTACTCGCTTTTGTATCGTCGGTTTAGGCTCTTACGTCGTCGACGTCGGCCTGTTCAACCTGCTTGCCCATTCGGGCCTCGTTTCCCTCCCCGGGGACGCCTCGATGGTCGCGAAAACGATTTCCGTCTCTGTCGCGGTGATCTTCTCATGGGTGACGAACCGCCTGTGGACGTTCCGCACAAAGCGCTCCAGCGCCAAGACACGCGAGTTCGTCATGTTTGTCCTGGTCAACCTTGGTGGCATGCTCATCGCACTCGCCTGCCTGTGGGTATCACGCTACGGGCTCGGCTTGCGTTCGCAGTTCGCGGACAACATCTCGGCGAACGTCGTGGGCCTCGTCCTTGGGACCGCATTCCGCTACGTCATGTACAGGTACGTTGTGTTCGACGATAATAACGACGACGACATCCGCACCCCAGATTCAGCGCCGCTTGCGTCGTGATCCCACGGTGATAATAGAGCCCGGAGGAAGAATCTTGTCCGGGTTGAGCGCCTGAGGAACGGCGTTCAACGCAAGTGAGAACACGGGTGGGCTGTTTTGTGTCAGTTCCAACCGGCCGCCGTCGGCCTCTGCGAGCGACTTGGCCAATGGCAGACCAATACCGGTCGAGCCTCCGGTAGAGAAGCCCTTCATGAAGATGGCGTCGATGAACTCTTTGCCCACGCCCTGGCCTTCGTCAGCCACCTCAATAATGACGCCCCGACCCATTTTGCGGGATCGGACCGACGTCTCTCCGGCGCCATACTTCAGCGAATTTTCGATGAGTGTGGCGATAATTTGAGCGAGGGATCCCGGATTAACGAGCACCGCCACTCCTGCTTCGTCGATAAAGGTGAGCGAGCGGCCCGCCTTCTTGAAGCTCCTCTCCCACTCGTCACGCTGTTGCTCGAAGATTGGACCGATCCGGACAGCTTCGGTGTTTCCCGCGGCCTCCGAACGAGAGACCGCAAGCAGATCTTCGACGACGCCAGCAAGGCGTTCCACCTGTTCCAAACAGCTGCCAGCTTCTTCGGCAATCTCAGGATCGTCTGTGAGATATTGGATCTCCTCTAGGCGCATGGACAGCGCCGTGAGAGGGGTGCGCAATTGGTGTGAGGCGTCGGCGCTGAATTGCCGTTCGGCGGAGATACGGCCCGCCATACGGTCCGCGGTGCGCACCAGTTCTTCATAGACGAGGTCAATCTCTTCGATACCCGATTTCTCCATCTGGGGTCGGGTTTGCCCCGCACCCAGTTGCTCTGCCGCGGCCGCCAGATAGATGAGGGGAGCTGAGAGCCTGCGCGACTGTTTCAGCGCCACCATGACACCGATACCGAAGGAGAAAAGGATGAGGGCGGCACTCAGCGCGGCAAAATAACCCATCCGGATGAGCACGGCTTCACGCGGTATCTCCACGATAACCCTGGTGCTTCCCGTCACTACAGCGTGCCGAATGGTCCGATGCCCCTCGGTAGAAGGGCCAGCTTCCAGCTTCCCTTCGGGCGAAGATACCTCCACGTGCGCCTCGTACTCATCACGCGCGTAGGCATAACGCTCCAAGAGCAACTGGGAAATGCTGCTGCCGGCGTCGTAAAGCTGCTCCACAACCGTGGACAGCTCCACGGCACGCCCCTCAACCGACGCGGCGGCGCCACGCCAAATAAGGGTGACTCCTAAGATGATTCCGGGGATGCCGAGTAGAAGCACCGCCACCGCAACCGCGGAGGTGGTCATTTGGATAGCGCGCCGCCGCACTGGGAGCTACCCCTTTTCGAAACGGAAACCCATGCCGCGCACAGTGACGATGTAACGCGGGTCGGAGACGTCGTCGCCCAGCTTTCGCCGCAGCCACGAGATGTGCATATCCAGTTTCTTTGTCGAATCGTCTCCTTGGGTGCCCCACACTTCCTGCATGAGCTCTTCACGGGAAACTACAGATCCAGCTTGGCGGACCAGGATGGTGAGCAAATCGAACTCCTTACCGGTGAGCTGGAGTTCGTTCTTTGCGAGAAAGGCACGATGAGCAGCGATATCCACGTGGACATCCTGTGCCTTAATCATTTCGCTACTCTCGACTGTTTCGGCGCGTCGGAGCAGCGCCCGCACCCGCGCCATGAGTTCAGCGAGGCGGAATGGCTTCGTCACGTAATCGTCAGCCCCGGCATCGAGACCGACAACCATATCCACCTCCTCTGTGCGCGCGGTGAGGATAAGAATCGGGAAATCCCAGCCACGGCTACGCGCCTGACGGGCGACATCAAGGCCGTCCATATCCGGCAGGCCCAGGTCAAGAATCGCCATGTCAATGCCACGCTCCATGGCCGTCAAGGCATCACGTCCCAGCTCGGCGAGCTCAACGTTGTAACCCTCACGAGCCAGGGCCCGCATAAGCGGACCGGAGATGGCGGTGTCGTCTTCAACAAGCAGTAAGTTTGTCACACTTGAATGCTAGGCCAACCGTCAAGGTTAAGTCGAGGCAATCACCGAAATGTCTCCGGAAATCGTTACATCAGAATTGAATAGTGCCGCGGCGCAACACGACACGCCCGCAGGTCGCCAACTTTCTTACGAGAAACACGCCCGCAGGGAAATGACGGGAGGGAGAACTCCACCCAGAATTAGTTAAAAGCTCCCGCTCCGTGCCCACCAGGCATACGACGCAGCTCCACGGCGTTGATCTTGCCGTAGCCCTTGAGATCGGGTGAGCCCGCAGGCACGAGGGTAAATCGGCCAAGCTTGAGCTGGCGCAGAATCTCGGCGGTCTCCTGATCGGTATACACGGACCCCGGAACCGCAATATCCACCAGACGCGACGCCAGGTTCACCTTGCGTCCGAAAATATCACCGAACCGCGAGACCACACCGCCCCACACCAGCGACGCCCGCACAGGAAGCATGCCCGGTTCGCTGCGCAGAGTCTCCACGATAGCCGTGGCTGTCTCCGCACCCGTCACAAGATCGTCGGCGATGAACAAGAAGGCGTCGCCGATCGTCTTCACCACCCGGGCACCTTTGGCAGAAATGATGTCGCGGCAGGTGTGTTCGAAGACCTCAATGAGGCGGACCAGCTCGGTAGCACGAAGCTCATTAGATCGATTGGTGAAGGCCACCATGTCCACGAAGCCGAGGGCACGTTGCAGCTCTTCGCCACTGTCGCGAAGCCGATCCATCTGCGAAGCTTCAGCCTCGGAACGGCGCATAAGCGCGGCAAGATGACGCCGCCACGAGTAGTCCATCTGATCCTGCAGGAACGTCTGGTAGTCCTCGAAATGGTCAATGACCCAGAAACGCGCCGAGACGCCGTCCAGGCCCAACTCGCTCACAGCATGCTGAACCAGAGTCTCAAACTGCCACAGCACGAGACGATCGGACATGTGAGACTCGGCCCGAATGAAGGAGTTCATGGTTTCCACAGAGAGCAAGCCGCTCGCTAGTGCCTGCTGGTGACGGACCATCGCTACGACGTCGTCGTCGGTGAAAACTCGTGACTCTTCTTCTTCACTGATGGTGGGGAAGCCCATGGAAAGCCAGAAACGTCGGGCAAGATCAACATCCATGCCCGCTTTGTTAGCAGCTTCCTCCAGCGTGTAGCACGCCGTACCCTTGAGAAGCCTTTCGACGTAACGCTCAACGGTAGAGTTATGGCGTGCTTCGTCGAAGCCGCTAGTTTGGTCCGGCACGCCATACCCTCCTAAAATGTGCTGTTCGTCACACGTCAGTGTACTCCGTGGACTGCGTCACGTCACTACCCGAGATATGTAGAGTACACCCGGACAGCCCCGAAGTTCCTGAACCTCAGCTGGAAGTATTCCCGCAGCAAATACCTGGGGGGAGAAATTGGTTCAGACCACGTACTAATCTGGGGGAATGAGTACTGCGATTGATGAGCTGTCGAATTCCTACTTTCACGCCTTACTGCAGCGGTCCCCAGAGTTTGCCACATCCGTGGGTTTGCCGGGAGCCGATCAAGGGACGTTCAGCGATTACTCGCCCGCCGGTATTGCTGAGGACGCCGAGTTGATTCGTTCCACGCTCGCCCAATTGGACGAGTTGACCCCGGTAAACGACGACGACGCCATCTCCGCCGACGCCCTGCGCGAACGGTTGGGCCTGCAACTTGAGCTCTTCGAAGCCGGTGAAATCACTGGCGAGATCAACGTCATCGCCTCTCCCATCCAGGAGATCCGCGATATCTTCGACCTCATGCCCACGGACACCGCCGAGGACTGGCATACCATTGCACGGCGTTTGACCTCCGTGGCCACCGCACTGGACGGCTACAAGGAATCTCTCCTTGCGCGTGTCGCGAGCGGTCCAGCAATTCCCAAACGGCAGGTGCTGCGTTGCGCTGAGCAGTGCGACACGCTCAAGGACTCCGCATCGTCCAGTTTCCACAAGTTGGCCGAAACCGGAGCTGCGGTCTTCCCGGAACTCGCGGATGACCTGCGCGAGGGAGCCCTCGACGCGCAGTCCGCCTACGGCGAACTCGCAGCCTTCCTTCGCGACGAGATTTCTCCTCACGCGACCGACAAGGATGCCGTGGGGCACGAACGTTACCAGCGATTCTCCCGGTTGTTCCTCGGTGCCGCCGTCGACCTTGACGAAACCTATGAGTGGGGCAAGCAGCAACTGGCAGAGATCATCGCCGAACAGGAGTCGATCGCCGAACGGCTGTACGGCCCGGGTGTCAGCGTTGCGGAAGCCATGGAACGCCTCAACAACGATCCGAACCGCCAACTGCACTCCACCGACGAACTACGCCAATGGATGCAGACGACGGCGGACGCGGCGATGGACGCCGTGGCCGGAACCTACTTCGATATCCCTGAACCAATGCGCACCATGGAGTGCATGGTGCTAGAGGACGGCACCGGCGGCATCTACTACACCGGCCCCACCGATGACTTCTCGCGTCCAGGACGCATGTGGTGGTCAGTTCCCGCAGGAGTCACCGACTTCGCGACCTGGCAGGAAAAGACCACCGTGTACCACGAGGGCGTTCCCGGCCACCATCTCCAGGTGGGTTTCGCGACCTACCTGCGCGAGAACCTCAACGACTGGCGCCGCAACGCCTGCTGGGTGTCCGGGCACGGCGAGGGCTGGGCACTGTATGCCGAGCAACTCATGGCCGAGTTGGGGTTCCACGAGGATCTTGGTGACCGCATGGGCGTTCTCGATTCCATGCGCCTGCGTGCCGCTCGCGTGGTAGTGGACCTCGGTGTTCACCTCGGCAAGGACGCGGGCGAATACGAAGGCGGCAAGTACGGCTCAGGGCCGTGGAACCACGAGTCGGCGTGGAAATTCCTGCGTGACAACGTCGCGATGGATCCCTCGTTCCTCTCCTTCGAGCTTGATCGTTACCTTGGCTGGCCGGGGCAGGCCCCCTCCTACAAGGTGGGTCAGCGCATCTGGAACGAGTTGCGCGACGAGGCACGTGCACGCGCAGCCGCATCCGGCGAAGAATTCGACATGAAGGCGTGGCATATGAATGCTCTCGCCGTCGGTTCCGTGGGCCTTGACGTTCTGCGCAAGGCTCTAGCAAAGTAGCCCCTCCAGCAAAGTAGTTCCCATGCAACCGCTCTCATTGATCTTGGCTAGCAAGTCGCCGGCGCGCCTGCAAACATTGCGGGCTGCCGGTATTGACCCCACCGTGGTGGTCTCGGAGGTGGACGAGGACGCCGTCGTCGCCGGGGTGCGAGGCGGGGCGAGTGCGCAAGTGCTGGCCCTCGCCACGGCCAAGGCGCGGGCGGTGTTCGAACGCGTCCTCGCAGGTAGCGGTCCTACCGCCGATCTCATCCTCGGATGCGACTCGATGTTCGAGTTTGACGGCCAGATTGTTGGTAAACCGCGCAGCCCTGAGGTGGCGCGCGAACGATTGCGCGCCATGCGCGGACACGCTGGCGTGTTGCACACCGGGCACGCGCTCTTGCAGGGGCATACCGGCTCCACCTTGAGCGCTGTCTCGCATGCCACCGTGCACGTCGCAGATATGAGCGACACCGAGATTGACGCCTACATCGAGGCGGGCGAACCGCTCTGGGTAGCCGGCTCCTTCACGGTGGACGGGCTGGGCGGTCCGTTCATCGAGAGGGTCGACGGCGACTACCACGGCGTGGTGGGTTTGAGCCTCCCGTTGCTGCGCGCCATGCTCGCCAACCGGGGCCTATCCGTGACCCAGCTGTGGAGCAAGAACCTCAATCCTGCGGCGGCACCCGCGGCTGGATCCCTCGGCGAGGTGGGGCGTGAGTACCTTGAGTCACGCCACATCTTCCGGCCCAAACACACGGCAGACGGTTTCATCTACTGCTCGTGCGGCAAACGACATTGGGGGCTCGCGGGCGCCGCAGGGATTTGTGCTTTTCGGGATATTGCGGGGCGGCGCGAGGTGCTGTTGCAGTTGCGTTCCACATGGTCGCACGGCGGCGGTACCTGGTCGATTCCCGGCGGAGCCATCGAATGGGATGAGGATTCGCGCACCGGTGGGCTACGAGAATTCTCCGAGGAAACCCAGCTCTATGACGTAGAAACCCTCGACGCCCACGTGGCCAACCACGGTGATTGGCGTTTCGTGACCTACGTCGGACGCTGCGCTGCGGACGCCGTCGCCACTCCTGACCGCGAATCAGAGGAGCTGCGGTGGGTCGATGTCAATTCTCTCCCCGGAAATCTCCACCCCGCCTTCGCCGCCTCATGGCCCGAAGTCAAGGCTATGGTCCTAGCCCAGAGCGCATAATTGCCTGTGACCCCATCTATGCCTGTTCCTGGCAGCGTGTATCGGGCGGCACGTAACATGCTGTTTACACGCATGTGAGTAGGCTGTTGTCCATGAGTGAGAATTTGGCTTGGGGCTTCGGCCTCGCAACGTCACGTCCCGACGGCACGGTACTTGACTGCTGGTATCCCCACCCGCAGCTCGGTATACCCCCGGAGGATGCGCAACCAGATCCGCTCCTGCTGTCTCTGGAGCGCGACGACGACATTCGCCATGTGCGTCTGCGCATTATCAAAACTGTCATTGATCTGGACGAGGAACCCCACGACTCGGCTGGTGCCTACCTGCGCCTCCACCTGCTCTCTTGGCGCTTCCTCGAACCGAATTCGATCAACCTTGACGGCATCTTCTCCGTTCTGGAGAACGTTGCATGGACCAGCCTTGGCCCATGCTTCCTTGACGATTTTGAGGACACCCGCATGCGTGCCCGCGCCAAGACGAACGCCCCGGTGCGCATCCTCTCGGTGGATAAATTCCCCCGCATGGTTGATTATGTCATCCCCTCCGGAGTCCGAATCGCTGACGGCAATAACGTCCGTCTCGGCGCCTACCTTTCCGAAGGAACCACTGTCATGCACGCCGGCTTTGTTAACTACAATGCCGGTACGCTCGGACGTGCGATGATCGAGGGGCGCGTCTCGCAGGGCGTCGTCGTCGATGATGGCGCGGACATCGGTGGCGGCGCCTCCACCATGGGTACTCTTTCCGGCGGTGGCCGCGAAAACGTGCGCGTGGGCAAGCGCTCCCTGCTCGGAGCAAACTCCGGACTCGGTATCCCTGTGGGTGACGATTGCATCGTGGAAGCTGGACTGTACGTGACCGCGTCCACCAAGGTGACCGTGCTGCCCAGCGGTGGCGTGGCTCCCGGCCGTTCCGGCTATATTCAGGAACCCGAGATTGTGGCCGCACGCAGGCTAGCCGGTATGAACAATATTCTCTACCGCCGCAATTCTCTCAACGGCGCTGTCGAGGCCATCCCGCGCCCGGGAACCTCCGGGACAGAGCTCAATAGCATCCTGCACAGCAACTAAGCGGTAAGAAGCCTGACGATGGGGCCCGGTGGAAATTCCACCGGGCCCCATGTGCGCTGCTGACACGGCGCTTCCCACGGCCAGTCACAGTATCTCTAAGAGACACTCGATGAATTCTGCATAAGAATTTCCCTTATCCTTGAGTCTTGCCACATTCTCCGGGCGAACAAGGGCGTGAATGAAACGGTCGAAGACCTCACCAAAAATATCCCTGCTGCTTCCACTGACCGCGATCATCGCCACCAGCGATACCTGCTGGCCTCCCCAATCAAACGGTTCATCCGCTACGCATACTGCGATACCAGACTGCAACGCGTCCATCTGCATGGAATGAGGTATCGCCGCGCCACTGGGAAAGTTGGTCGGTGAGAGCCGCTCCCTCTCCATGACGTGGTCCAAGAACCGTTCGGTGACTAGACCGTGGTCCTCCATGGCGCGGGCGAGTGTACGCAGCACGATGTCACGCTCCTGGCCACCGTCAGAATGGAAGAAAAGCTGGGGATCAAACAATCGGGTCAAATGCCCAACAACACGGATCCGTCTCTTGGACTCAACAATCGCTAGAGCAGCGTCACGCACGGCGGCCAATTCTTCGGGTGTTGGTAGCGACCCGATAATTACCACTGGAACGCCAGGATCAGTCTCCAAGGGGATCGTACTAATCACAAGATCGGCCGTCGTTCCGTTAATGGGCCGCGTGATGGATGTGTACATCTCATCTACTTGGCCCAGGCCGTGTATCGCTTCCTCAACCGAATGTTCAAGCGCCACATGGATGTCGTAGTAACGCGGGACAACCATCGCTACCCGCACATGAGAATCTTGGTCGTACATTGCTTGGAGACGAGCACCAACGTGGAAAGCGATGAGGGCAATCTCGTCCTCGGCGATCTCCACACCGGCGGCCTTCTCGAGTTGATGGGCAATGAAGACGGCGATCTCAAAAACAAGCGGGTGGGTATTCTTGACCGACTGACCCGCGGGAATCCGGGCAACTCGATTGTTGGAGGCGCGGTCAACAAGGTTACGGATGTGCAGCGCCAGAAATCCGATAAAACGATCGGTCCCCAGGTCAACAAGATAGTTGTCATTGACCAATTGCACGATATCCGCAACAAGTTGAGAGTAATCGTCCTGAACAAAAAGACGGAAGTCCGCATCCTCCATATTGAGCGCATCAGCGGGAATCGCCTTCTGAACCAAGAGGAGACTGAGATAGGTAAGCTCTTGTGAAGGAAGAGTCACATCAAACTCGCGTGCAACCAGCGCAGCGATCTTCTCTGTCGCACCGCTAATAGGACACTCCCCCGCATCGACGATGACATCAATGGGATGGCCCATTCGTACCCGATCCACCATGACCGCAATATGCGCTACCAACTCTTCGGCGGCACCCTCATTGACGTCGAATCCCTCCTGCCCAAGCAACTCCGACATATTTTCCTTGAACTCCGGCAGTTCGGGAATTCCCAAAAGAGATGCGAGTTCCCGCAGGTCAATAAACTGATGGCGAGTCGCCGCGGCGTCGGTAAGAAGGCGACGCATAAGCCGTCGTCGATCAGGCTCGGAGCCTTCCAACGAAACAAACTCGTGATTGCGGCTAATCCTCAGATTAAACTCGGCGAGTAGCGCCCGGTCCTTCGTCAGATCCGCTTCGATCGTAGATTCCGACACGAACAGTTGGTCAGCGAGGTCATAAATACTCAGCGCTGACTCCGCCGTCGTTAATAACCGCAGAATGTAGGCAACCCGTTCACTCGGGCTTCTGAACCAAGGCCCCTGTCGCGAGCGCAGCGGACCCCGTGGTAGATTTCCGCGAGTCTTGAGGCGATAGCCGGCACGCGAAGACTCGACGATGTCTCCGTATTCGCGATTGATGAAGTTGACGTATGCGCGAACCGTTCGCGTGGACACGCCAAGGTGTTGTGCCGCGGCGGCCGCGGGTAAAGAGTTCTCCCCACAATCAAAGAGAAGCGACAGAAGATCCTCACGGCGACTCATCATGCACCTCCCCCGCCCGGTACTGATCCGCGATCCATGCAATGACCGCCGGATAATCCACCGCGGAAAAGTCGGAGGTATCGACCTCTTTTACCGGTCCCAACGCAAAGGTGTCATAACCACGAGTTGTGCAGCGCCGCACGAATTCCTCACGCGTGAGCAGACCGGGAGCCTGGGACCTGTCGAGGCATGTATCTCCCACGTGGTATCGATGGGAAATATGCCCCAGATGTCTGCTGTCATCCAGATCTCGGCGGCGCTGGCGCTCATACAGCACATCGAGATCGGCTGTCATCCGCACGGTGACCGGACGGTAGCTATGGGCTGCACAAAGACGCTCCAGCTCCGGCCGCTGCTTCTCGCTCAACGGGTAGTCCGCGATAATCCGTTCAGACCGTTGCATGGATCGTTCGATGAGGCTAAAAAATTGAGACAGTGCGACCCCGTCCAACATGCGCTTCTCTTCCAGCGAGTCGAACCCCTCCCTATCCCAGGTCGATTCTTTAATTGGATCGATAGAAATCTCTGTCAAAGGACCGAGGGCTTCACAAACGAGCTGGGACAGGCGGCTCTTTCCGGTGCCGGGAAGCCCAGCTATGAGCACCAATGCTCGGGCATACACGTCAAGCCTTTCATTGTGGGAGGTGGTTCCCGGGATCGTTGCGGATCTCCGGGAACCACCCACCGTCATCACGAATGTGAGGGAACGGGACTCTTCATAAAGAGCCCGATCTTGTGTGCGACGACGTCGCGCACGGCGTCGTTACACGGAACGATGTTGTTTCGTAGCGAGGAGTTCACCGCGGTCTGGCCGAAGGTTTCTTTCGCTGTGTTCGTCCAGCTCACAAGAAGTTCGGTACCCACATTGAACTTCCTGATGCCGTTCGCGGTGAGTCGAGGGTAGTCGGCCTCGTTAACGCCGGTTCCGCCATGGATCACTAAGGGCTTGTCAATGACCTCATTGATCTCCGAGAGCAACTCGAAGTTCAGCTTCGTCTTGCCACGGAACTGGCCGTGGTTCGTGCCAATGCTGATCGCGAGCGCATCACAGTCCACTTCGGAGACGAAACGCAACGCCTCGTCGGGTTGGGTGTAGTTCCCGGTCTCGTGGCTAATGCCTTCTTCTGTTCCGCCGATGGTTCCAATCTCGGTTTCCACCGAAACTCCCCGCTTGTGCGCGAATTCGATGACTCGCCGCGAGATAGCCACGTTCTCCGTGAACGGAAGACCCGAACCATCAAACATCACCGACGAGAACCCGGCGTTGATCGCGTCGCGAATATCATCGAGATTCGTTGCATGGTCGAGGTGGAGAGCTACATCAACGATGTCTTCCTCCGCCATAGAGCGGCACACGGCTACCAGATTCTTCATCCCCACATAACGGGCAGTTCCCGGAGAAATCTGGATAATGATGGGAGCGCCCGCATCGCGAGCGGCACCGATCATAGCCGGAACCATCTCCAGATTGTGAGCGTTGAAAGCGCCAACGGTATAGCCCAGACGCGTCGCTTCCTCGAGCATAGGAATCATTGATTGGTACATAGGTACGTCCTTTCAGTATTTTGACCGCATAATGCGCTTGGACAGATCCATGAGCTGGTCCAACTTGCTGGTCCAGCCTTCAATGGCCGCGTTGTCCTTCGCATGAGCGCTCTCAGACAGCTTCGTGTTGTAGAGGGTGAGGAGCCCGTTGTAGGCGGGGCCAAAGCGCTCCATCGCTGCGAGGCTCTCCTCGTAGTACGCGATTGCCTGGTCGATCTCGCCGCGGCTTTGCGCTGCATCGGCGAGCTTGTCCAGCTCATCCGCGCGTTCTTCCGGGGTGAGGCCACCTTCCGGGGTGAGATCACCCGCGACGGGTGTTGGTACGCCGGGCGTTGGTACGCCGGGCGCGGCGCCGTCGTCGTCGGACCCACTCGCCGGACTCGACGCCGGCGCCGAATCGGCGGGCTGCGGCGTGACAGCAGACTTTTTCCTTCTGAAGAATCCCATTGTTTACTCCCTAGAACGCCTTCATGATGGGACCGACGACGTAGGCGAAGAACAACGCGGCCACGATGGTGTCGGAGTCAGTTGCGGACAGGCTGGGGAAACCCAGGCTGAGGAACGTGGTCACCAGCAGCGCTGGTAGCAACGTGATGAAGAGACCGTGCGCGACTCCACCGATAATTGCGCCACGGCGGCCTCCTACAACATTTCCGAAGATTCCCGCGGTACCGCCGGCGAAGAAGTTCGTCAGCATGCCCGGAACAATCACCGCAAAACCAATGAGCGGCAGCGTGAACATCGCAATCACCGAGCCGATCGTTGTGGTGATGAAACCAACGATGACGGCATTCGGGCTGTGCGGGAACAGAACCGGGCAGTCGAGTGCGGGCTTGGCGTTGGGCACAAGCTTCATCGAGATGCCGCGGAAGGCGGGGACGATTTCTCCCAGGAGGAGTCGTACACCGGCCATGAGCACATAGACGCCCACAACGAACTGAATAGCCTGCAGGAAGGCAAACATCATGTAGTTGAGGCTCCCGGCGTCCTCGGCAACTACCTCGGGGCCTGCGAAACCGGCCGTGATGAGGTAGAGAGGAATCATGACGACGGCGAGGGACATGTAGGTGTCCTGCAGGAACTCCAACGAGCGAGGAAGCTTGAGTTCCTCGACCGACGGCTGCTTCTCCACGTTGCGCTTACGCACCAACCAGGCAACCCCGGCTTCAAAGAGGTAACCAACGGTGCAGAAGTGTCCCAGAGCGATGGCATCGTTGCCGGTAATCTTCCGGACGATCGGCTGCGCGAGAGCTGGCATGGCCACGGCAAAGAAGCCACCCACCAAGCTCGCTGTGGCGATGAGCCACGCGCCACGCAGTCCGGCCGCGTAGCCAAACACCACCGTCATCGTGGCCATCCAGAGAATCGCCTGCCCCGTGAGGAAGATGTACTTCCACTTGGTAAAGCGCGCCAGCAGGATGTTCACGATGAAGATTCCGAGGAAGGCCAACGCGATCTGGCCTCCCAGGCCAAGATCATTGGTGGCGAATCCGTTCACTGCCTCGATGCTCGGGACAATACCCGTCATATTGAAGGCCGCTTCAAACATCTTCCCGAAGATGATCAGCGTCTGGACGAGAATTCCTGAGCCAGCGGCAAGAACGCTGAAGCCCAGCAACGTCTTAAAGGTACCGATGATGACTTCGCCGGTGCCTTTACGCTGCAGCAGCAAACCGAGCATCGCTATAAGAGCGATAACTATTCCCGCCTGGGTGAAGACGTTCGAGATGATCCAATTGATCACACTCATGCTGACTGCTCCTTCTGCCTCACGACCGGCAGCAGCTTCTCCCCAATCTCGTTCTGGTCAACGATGTTGCGTAGATAAACGAACGAAATCGACGGGTCCAGCTCGTACTTGTCGATCTGGGACTTAAAGTTCTCAGCCGAAACCACAATGTCCGCTCTGACACCTGGCACGGAGGAAATCCCCTCGTGCTGCAGATTGGCGTTGACACCGGCTTGGCGGAGGACTTCCTCGGCCTCCATCTGGCAGGCCAGACTGCTTCCGAGGCCCGCACCGCAAATGAAATAGATTGTTAGGCGCTTAGCCATGTTGTTCTCCTTGTAAATGTGCGCGTTCTGTTTGCCGCTGGGACGGCAACTCAGGCTGCTTCGCGCAAGATCTGTTGAAATTCCGTCACAGTAGATGCGGCCGTTAGCCGCGCGACCCGCTGCGAGTCCGCCGCGATCGAGACAAACGATTTCAAGGCATCCATGTGCGAGCGGTTATCGGTCGCCGCTAAACAAAAGACAATCGACACCGGATCGTTCTCGGCATGACCAAAATAGACCGGTTCAGCCAGCGTCATCACGCTCATGGCTTGACGATTCACAGCCCCATCTGGCCTGGCATGGGCCAATGCGATGTGTGGAACCAGTACGATGTACGGCCCAAATTCGTCGACTGCCTTGATCATCGAATCCACATACGCCGGCAGGATCGACCCATCGGCAATAAGAGGGGCCGCTACTGCTGAGATTGCCTCGCGCCAATCCCCAACGACCTGATGAAGAATCACCCTGTCATCCGTAACGAGCTCCGAAAGTGCTGCCATGTCAGTCCCTTCTGGCACAGGAACACTCCATCGTGTCGACTTCTCCGTCTCCACAGGTAAAGGCGTCCTTGCCACTTTCCGTATGAGTAATACGACTGCACGTTATTCCTATGCTGCCGCACTTCCAGTATCTGAATTTCGTTCCCGGACCTTCCAATAGCTTTCTTTCCGCGATCCCCATTGATGGCGGAAGAGCAGTTATTGAGGAGGGTTTGTAAGAGATTTCGGGAAGCTTTAAGAGAAGGTTTGATGAGGGCCAGGTTCGATTCGAGGAACCTGGAAAGGACGACGACGGCGTCACGGCCATCCCGCACGCGCGAACCACCGGCGCCAACATTAAGAGCATCCTGCAGAGCAACGAAGCGCTTGCGGTTGCTCCTGCCTCGTTGATCTACTCGTCGATCAGCAAACCTTTCGTCGTTCAGTCATGGTATTCACCCAAGAAAATACATAACTGAACGCCAGAAACCTGGCGACCGATTGCTGGGTTAACCTCCCAGTGCGATCGGCAGGTAGCGCCTACACATTGTCGCCAAACAAAGGAGTGCCCCGGTTTCTGAAAGTTGATTCAGAAACCGGGGCACTCCTCACGTCAGCAGCCAACCAATTGTGGTGAGGCGCCGTCGTCGTGAAAACTAGAGCCGCTTGTTGTCCAGATCGAAGGAGATATCCACCATCGACTGCTTATCGCGCTGCTGACGAGGAATCCACTGACGCTCGACGTGGCCGGTGTAGACCTGACGCGGGCGTCCAATCTTCTGTGCGGGATCAGCCACCAACTCGCGGTACTGCGCAATCCAGCCCGGCAAACGACCCAACGTGAAGAGCGGCGTGAACATCTGCGTGGGGAAGCCCATCGCACTGTAGATGAGGCCGGTGTAGAAATCGACGTTCGGGTAGAGCTTACGCGAGACGAAGTAATCGTCAGAGAGCGCGGCAGCTTCCAGTTCCTGGGCCATGTCGAAGAGCTGGTTGTCTCCACCGAGGCGTTCGAGGATGTCGTCTGCTAGGCCCTTAACAACCTTGGCGCGAGGATCGAAGTTCTTGTAAACCCGGTGGCCAAAGCCCATGAGCTTGACGTTGTTCTTCTTGTCCTTGACCTGCTGGACGAAGGTCTTCACAGGGACGCCCGAATCACGGATCTGGGTGAACATGTTGAGAACGGACTCGTTCGCGCCACCGTGCAGTGGGCCAGAAAGCGCACCAACACCACTCGACATCGCCGCGTAGATATTGGCTTCCGAAGATCCAACGAGACGCACGGTGGACGTGGAGCAGTTCTGCTCGTGGTCCGCGTGGAGGATGAACAGCTTGTCCAGCGCATTAACGATCGTCGGATCGATCTCCTGCATCTGGTAAGGCAGCCCGAAAGTCATACGGATGAAGTCCTCGGTGAAAGACCGGGAAGCATCCGGGTAAAGCAGCGGCAGGCCCGTTGCTCGCTTAGCAATGTACGCGATCATCGTGGGGACCTTGGCCAACAGCAGGGTGGTAGCCAAGTCCAGCTGTGCCGGATCCTTCTGGTCGATCGTGTGATCGTAGTAGGTGGCCAAACCGGCTACACCAGACTGCAAGATGGACATCGGATGTCCGCCCGCGGGGAACGCGGTGAAGAAAGCCTTGAAGTCCTCGTGCAGCAGCGTATGACGCTTAATGCGGCGAGTGAAGAGCGCAAGAGCCTCCGGGTCCGGGAGCTCGCCATAAATAAGAAGATAGGCGACCTCCAGGAACGAACAGTTGGCAGCCAACTGTTCGATCGGATAGCCGCGGTAACGCAGGATGCCGACGTCGCCGTCGATATAGGTGATTTCCGATTCACAGGACGCAGTGTTGGTAAAACCCGGGTCGAGTGTGACGTTACCGGTTGAGGCAAGCATCTTATCGATGCGGAAGCCATCCATGCCGATACTAGACTTCACACGGGGAAGCTCTAGGGTCGTGCCATCTACGGTCAGTTCTGCTGCGCCATTGGCGTTCTCAGTCACTGAAACCTCCTTCTGCAGGCGTTTTCGCCTGTGGGGATTCACTAGTGCTGGGGGCTATCGTGCGCCCATTCACACTTTGTCTCTACGTCAAGATACTACGAATCTCGTTTGTCTGGCGTCGAGGGTCACCTTTTTGGGCACCCTGAATTCTCATGTTCTAACGAGCTAGCCAGCTAAAACACTGGATTTTTCCGCTGTCTGCGCAACTTCAATGAACTTGTAACAAAGAAGAAATTTGCTCGGAACATGCGGCGGAGTTGTTTGATCGTCCAGATACAGTGTCGCTTGTGACGCGGGAGTAGCGCACAACTCACCAAGCTTCGAAGAACCCTACAGCTCCTGCTGCAATCCCGGCATCCTTGGACAATCGCATCAGATGATCACACTGAAAGTCCGGAGCCGTCCTTCATGAAGTAGCGAGAGTGAGTCCGCTTGACGTCATCGAGATTTCGAGCGGTGATACTGACGATCTCGACGTCCGGGTCTTCATTCTCACGTTCCAAGGCGAACCGCTTTCGCAGACCATCGAACGAGTCCTCGAAAGGAAACACCTCGTAAGCGCCACTCTTGCGATGGTACTTAATTACGAATGCTGGCATCGGTCACTCCTTTCCCTCTTGTCTCGATAATAGACCACTGAGAGTATCGAAGACTTCTTCGAGAGCGTTGCCTATTTCTATTCGCTGCTCCATCAGATTTTGCTTATAGGTCTCCCTCTTAAGACGATCTTGGTCCAGTCTCTCAGTAATCTCGTTTCTCTCAGAGAAGCCAAGTTTGATCAACTCACTTTGAAGTTCCTTATCGAGTTCAAGGATCTGTTTTCCAGCCAATTCAATGATCTCCTCTGACGCCTCTGCTTCAAAAACGATGTCAAGAGACTTATCTTGCCAGTCAATGATCAGTTCTCGTTGCTCGGCGTCATCTGGTAGCAGCCCGTACCTGATCTCTCGTCCAAATGCATCCGCGAGCTTCTCGTAGACGTTCGCCCACAAACCTTGAAGGCGCGTACGAATCTGAATCTCTGCACGTGCCTTGTCCGATTCCCGTTCCAGCCTTATGTGTACTGCCCTGTAATTCGCATGCCCTGGCTCAGTCCGGTAGTCCTTCGTGTTGGCTCTCCAACCAATTGCTCTGAAATGATCACCAATTTGAGTAACAACCCCAGATTGCTGAGATAGAGTCATATCCGCTTCAAACCGCACCCCTGCGACATCTTGAATGTTGTGGAGCGGAACAGACTTCTCCCGAATCAACTTCTCTTTCAGGGTGCCATGGGTCTTTGTTCGGCCGTTGATAGTCACTTCGATATCTCCAATAACGGAAGAAAGATCCAAGTGGTAGAGGGTCGCTTGAACGAACCCAACAATCTCCTGATACCACAGAGAGACATCTTCGAATGTTGGCAGTCCTTCGGGCCATGGCTCGTCAGAAGTAAGCGCCTTACCAACCTTGCGAAGGGTATTCCGGCTCCATGGACACTGCGATGGCTCTTTCGGACTCCACGCGGGTATCACTTCCAACTTCTTCTCCCCTCGACACCAACGACACGGTCTTCTCACGAGTTCTTCTGACTACATGGCAGATCGTAGAGCAAATTACAACGCCTCCCCGGAAGCTATCCCCAGGGAGGCGTTATCCACAAGATCACGATCAGAACTTCGGTCGGCATCCCAACCAAGTTCCGAGGTTCTCGCGTTCAAGTCGAGCGGGCTAGACCAGCTCCTGCTGGAGCTTGGGCATGCGCTTGACCGCTTCAGCGATCGCGGCGTCGGTGGCGGTGAGAGAAATCCGTACCCGGCCCGCGCCCGCTTCGCCGTAGAAATCACCGGGCGCCACGACGATACCCAGTCGGGAGAAGGCGTGCACGAGGTCCCAGCCACTCGCCTTGCCCGCACGGTCCGTGACCCACAGGTACAGGCCAGCCACCGACTTCTCGTCATTGACGAGGCCCGCGGCGTCCAGCACACCTTGGAGAGCCACGCGGCGCTGGCGGTACACCTCGCGCTGCGCCGCCACGTGCTCCTCGTTGTCCAACGCGAGCGCCATAGCGTGCTGCACCGGATTCGGCATGAGGAATCCGGCGTGCTTGCGCACCTCGGTCATGACGGCGATCCGCTCGGGATCGCCCGCAATGAAAGCGGTTCGGTAGCCGGCAATATTAGACTGCTTCGACAGCGAGTAGAGGCAGAACAGGCCCGTCAGGTCGCCGTCGTTCACGCGCGCGTCAAGAATCGAGGGCACATCGTCGACGTCCCAGGGAAGCATCGCATAGCACTCGTCGGAGGCAACAAGAACATCGTGCTCCCGAGCCCACAACACCACGGCGCGCATCTGGTCCACGCCCAGAACATGACCGTCCGGGTTTCCAGGCGAGTTGATCCACAGTAACGAGATATCAGTAGGCCACGTCGAAGGATCCGCATCGGTATCCAAGGTAAGGGGGCGGGCGCCGGCCAGCCGCGCGCCGACGTCGTACGTCGGGTAAGCAGCACGTGGGAACGCGACCGTATCGCCGGCGCCCAAACCCAGGAGTGCAGGCAGCAACGCCACCATTTCTTTCGAACCGATAGTGGGCAGTATCCCGACCCGCGTGTCCTCGGACAATCCACGGTAGCGCACAAGCCAGCGGCCGATCGCCCCGCGCAACTCGGCCGTGCCGATAGTCAGCGGGTAGCCGTGAGCGTTACTGGCCTCGGCTAGCGCCTCCTGAATGAAAGCGGGAACCGGATCAACGGGGGTCCCAATCGTGAGGTCGACGGCGCCACCGGGGTAGGCGGCTGCCACGTCGCGCACGGGAATCAGTGAGTCCCAGGGAAAATCCGGGAGATCGGTACTGTAGAGAGGCATGCGGCTTACTCTGCGCTCTGGGGAGGAAGTGCGGTGACGTACGGGTGATCCGTGCCGGTAGCGCCGGTGCGTGCAGCGCCGCCCGGGGAGCCGAGATCCTTGAAGAAGTCCACGTTCACATCGTAGAAAACGCTCCACTCGTCCGGAACATCATCCTCGTAGTAGATCGCCTCAACGGGGCACACTGGCTCACAAGCGCCACAATCCACGCACTCATCCGGATGAATGTACAACGTGCGATCGCCCTCGTAGATGCAATCGACTGGGCACTCGTCCACGCAGGCGCGATCCTTCACGTCTACGCAGGGCAGAGCGATGATGTAGGTCATGGCACTTCCTCTCTGTTCACCAATACGTTATCCCTAAATGGAGGGATTTGGGCAGCTCATGCACCGGCGTGCGGCATGGCGCTCGTCTCACGCCCCTACTTGTTACAGGTAACGCCCCAGACCGGTTCGTATGTCCACTCGTAACTACCGGACTCTTCGTCGTTAGCCACGCCGTCATGGGAGACCGTACGGCTCACGGTGACGCTGAATCCAGGACCACCCGGGGCCGAAGGCTCACAATCCCAGGAGGGATTGTTTTTGGTGGTTGACTGGACAATGCCGTAAGGACCGGAAGTATCGGTTTCGACGTCCCAATACTTGGTGGACCACAGCTGGGAGTGCACGTAGCCGTCGTCGCCCACCCAGGTGTCAATCACAGCACCATAAGGCGTGTTATTAGTCCACCGCATGTCGATGGTGTCCTCCCACAGTGTGGCCTCGCGGCCCATCGGGTAACGGTCGAAGTACTTAGTGTGCGGCGTGTGCTCGACATCGGTGAAGCCAGCGAGGTATCCGATGTTGAAGGTGTTGGTCGACAGCTGCGAAAGGCCGCCACCCATCGCGGTGCTGTTGAATCCATTCGCTACAACACCCGAATCCACGAAGCCATGCTCCGCGTCAATGGGGCCGAGCGCGGTGAGAAGAGAGAATGTATCCCCCGGCTTGACCAGCGTGTTCGTGATCTTTTCGGTGCCCACAATCAGATTGGTGGTGCGGACCGGGTCATCGGTGTAAGGCGTCTCGATCTCAGAGACTACTTCTTTAACACCAAGTGCTTCAGCATCGGCGGTGGTGAATGCTGCCGGTACGGCGGTTGGGGTGACCTCAATGGTCCGGTCTTCACCAGTTCCCTGCTCAGCGATGCTCGCTGCGAGTGCGGCGTCGTCGATCCCGATTCCGTCCTCAGAGGGAGTGATGGTGGGCGTCGTGTGATCAACGATGGTGATCTGAGCGTCAACGCCGGGCTTGAGGACGTCCGGAGCGGCGGCGCGAACGATGTCCCCAAGCTTGGTTCCATCCACGTTGAGGGCAAGCTTGCCATCCTTCTCGGCAAAGGTGGTTGCTGCCGCCAACTGCTCGGGAGTGAGGTCAACAGCGTGGCCTTCAACCTTGACGGTCAGCTTGTCAGAAACGAACGGTTCAGCAATATCCGTCTTTACTTTCTCCGCCGCCTCGGTCGTAATGGCCGGTTCGACATCCTCAATGGGAAGTGCGATGGGCTGCTCCAGCGAGAAGACCTGGGTGGAGAGAATCTCCCTGGCCTCATCCACCTTGAGCTTTGACCCCTGCGTACTCGGTGTCACCGTGGGAGTGGTGTCCTTGTAGGCGAGCGCAGCGTTAACCGGTGCAACATCGGACTGCGTAGCCAGGTTTTTCACAACATCGGCGAGCTGCTGTTTGTCATATGTGAGGACCGGATCAACGTCCTTACCACCAACAAGATGCGCCCACAGGCGTGTTGGATCGAGCGAGAAACCGACCACGGAGTCAACCGAGGCTTCTTCATCAATAGCCAGCGCGTAATCTGCGGGATTGATTGTGCGGGCCTGTTCGTCGGATGAGGACACCACACTGATTGGAGCGCTCACCAGTTCCGCGACACCCGACTTGAGCTTCGACATGGCGCTCGGGCGATCCAGGCCGCCGAGTTCGACTCCAGCCATCGTTGTCCCGGCTGGCACGCGATCCGCGAAGTAGTACGCTGCACCCACATATGCACCGGCGACGACGGCCACCACACCCGCGGTGATCCAAGGCCAACGCTTGCGGCGCTTCTTCTCAGGCTCGGCTGCGGCGACAGGCTCAGCAGCCTCTGCGGCGACGGGCTGCGTCACGGCACCCTCGCCACCGTTCACGTTCTCGGGCAACTCGTTAGGAGCTGCGTCCTGCGAACCTGTTGGATCTTGCGACACGGTAACCCTTCCGTTCCTGGATAAGTGCTCACAATTCTATCGGCGCGAGGTGACTACAAGCCGCGGCACACCGCACACGCCACACGTGGGGTTGCCCACCTCGCGCCCGGGTAGTGGCTACCCCGAAAGAGTCCGAACTCATACAGTTCTCAGGTCGGCGTAGTGGCTATCACAGCGGTGGCAGCGCCAATAGAGGCGACAAGCACCGCCTCATAGCCACTACCCCTGTCCCTCGCAGGCCGCAGAGCCGCAGCAGCTCGCCACTGCCTTACTTACGTGCGCTTCGTCCCGGACGCCGCACGAATGCGGCAGGTATAAGCGCGCACAAAGGTGCAGCAATAAGCCAAGCCTGCGATGCCCACATGTATACGGACATCACGGTGTCATTAGCGGGAGGGGCCGAGAGCAAGTAAAAGGTCACGACCGTCACGCCCACCGCATAACCGAACCACGCGGTGTGCTTCCCCCATTCGAGAAGGAACCATGCTCCGGATCCCACGAGTGCGGCGGCAAGCACCAGGCCTACCCAGGGCAGGTCAACCGGCCCTGGGTATACGACGCAGCCCAGAGCTCCTACCAGGAGCCCCGCCACCACACCGAGAAGGACGTGAAGCAATCGCATGGCCAGAAGTTTACTTCTTAGCGCGGGCTGCGCGGTAACGCTCTACCTGGTTAAGGATGAGCTTGCGGATACGCACCGCTTCGGGGGTAACCTCGATGCACTCATCCTCGGCAGCGAACTCGATGGACTCCTCAAGGGTGAGCTTGCGCGGCGCCTTGAGCTGCTCAAAAACGTCCGCGGTAGCCGAGCGCATGTTCGTCATTTCCTTGGCGCGCACCACGTTAACGTCCATATCCTCGTCACGCGGGTTCTCGCCCACGACCTGGCCCTCGTACACTTCAGCACCGGGCTCGACGAAGAATGTTCCACGATCCTCCAGGCGCTGTAGAGCAAACGCCGTGACTTGGCCCTGGCGATCAGACACCAGCGAGCCGGTGGCGCGCGAGGTGATCTCGCCCATCCACGGGGCGTAGCCCTCACCGATGGAGGAGGCAATGCCGGTGCCGCGCGTCTGGGTAAGGAACTGCGAACGGAAGCCGATCATGCCGCGCGAGGGCACGATGAACTCCATGCGCACCCAGCCTGAGCCGTGGTTTGCCATGGTCTCCATGCGGCCCTTGCGGGCGGCCATCAGCTGGGTGACGGCGCCGAGGAATTCTTCCGGCACGTCAATGGTAGTGCGCTCGATCGGCTCGTGGCGCTTGCCGTCAATCTCCTTGGTGACAACCTGCGGTTTGCCAACAGTCAGCTCGAAGCCCTCACGGCGCATCTGCTCCACCAGGATGGCCAGCGCGAGCTCGCCGCGGTCCTGGACTTCCCACTGGTCGGGACGGTCAGTGGGCAGCACACGGATAGAGACGTTGCCGATCAGCTCGGCATCCAGGCGATCCTTCACTTGGCGGGCGGTCAGCTTGTGGCCCTTCACCTTGCCTGCGAGAGGCGACGTGTTGATGCCGATGGTCATCGAGATAGCCGGGTCATCCACGTGAATCGGATCGAGCGGGCGCGGATCCTCGGGATCCACAAGTGAATCACCGATGGTGATCTCCGGGATTCCGGCGACTGCGACAATGTCACCCGCATGCGCGGTCTCCGCAGGAACGCGCTCCAGGCCCTTGGTGGCGAGCAGCTCGGAGATGTGCACCTTAGTGACAGTGCCATCGTTACGGTGCCAGCCCACCCAGGCGCCCTTCTTCAGCTCGCCCGAGTAGACGCGCGTCAACGCGAGGCGGCCAAGGAACGGCGAGGCGTCAAGGTTCGTCACCTGAGCAACCAGCGGGGCGTCCTCGTCATACTCGGGCGCCGGGATGTAGTGAAGGATAGCCTCGAAGAGAGGTTCGAGGTTCTGGTTGGCGGGCAGTTCACCGTCGTCTGGACGCACGGTATCGGCGTAACCAGCCTTGGCAGCACAGAAAATGATGGGGATCTCGAGAAGCTTGTCCAGGACGTCGTCGTCCTGATCATCCAAATCGGAGAAGAGGGAAAGCAGCAGGTCCTGCGCCTCGTTGACGACCTCGTCGATGCGGGCATCCGGGCGGTCCACCTTGTTGACCACGGTGATAACGGGCAGGCCAGCTTCAAGCGCCTTGCGCAGCACGAAGCGGGTCTGCGGGAGTGGGCCCTCGGAGGCGTCCACGAGCAGCACGACGCCGTCGACCATCGAGAGACCGCGCTCGACCTCGCCACCGAAATCGGCGTGACCAGGGGTATCGATAACGTTGATCGTCACGCCGTCGGGTGCGCCGAACTTAGCGGCCGAGGGGCCCATGTAACGGATCGCGGTGTTCTTGGCGAGAATGGTGATGCCCTTCTCGCGCTCCAGATCGCCCGAATCCATGACTCGCTCGCCCGTCTTCTCCACGGTAGCGCGCTCGCCGAAGGCCCCTCCCTGCCACAGCATGGCATCAACGAGGGTCGTCTTTCCATGGTCAACATGGGCGACGATTGCGACGTTACGTAGATCTTTGCGGGTGCTCACAGATGAATTCCTAGGGGTCTCGCACCCCACGCAAGCGCAATCCAAGCGCAAACTGTCCTGAGGCGCTCCTTTGCACGGGCGCTCATGCGCCGCAAGTGGCAAGTTTACGCGCGTGGCGGGCCTCGGAGAACCTCCGGAAAGCGTGAGATGCGACAATTGCACGGGATGAACGAGAGTTCCAATTCCTGTGTGGCCTCTCAGCGACACACCATGCCGTATTCGGCGTGAGACATCGCTCTCGAGGCCACACAGGAAATGAATCCGTAAGTTCAGGGTTCCGCAGGTTCGTGCTGACGGAGTGAATGCACGTGGATGAATAGCGACCAAACGAAAGGAAGCCTAGCGACCAAACGCTCACGTAACTAGCGACTAAATGAAAAGCAACCGAGCGACCAAACGAATATCGATGCGATAATTTCCTTATGAATGCTACACAAACTCCCCTCGGAAGGTTTCTCCCACGCCACAGTCAGAATGCGATAGAAGAGGCTTTGGAAGACACGCGTGTTGTGCTGATTGTCGGAGCGCGCCAGTGTGGGAAGAGTACTTTGGTTCGTCAAGTGACATCAGGTCAGGACGCTATCCTGCGCGATCTGGACCAAGCAGCTGTTAGGCAAGCGGCCGAGTTCGATCCAGAAACCTTCGTGAGGGAATCAGGAATGCTCGTTATTGACGAGATTCAGCGCGTTCCGGAGCTACTTCTCGCGATCAAGAGCGTCGTAGACGAGGACCAGCGCCCCGGACAGTTCTTGTTGACGGGCTCCGCTCGCCTACTGGGAATGCGAGGAGTCCCAGACCTTCTACCTGGAAGAGCGGAGACGATAGAACTCTGGCCGCTTTCGCAGGGAGAAATTGACGGGACCAGTGACGGATTCATTGATGCCATTTTTGAGCTTGGTCCCAAATTTCGGCATCGCAGCACTGAGGACCGGCATGGATACATTGATCGGGTCATACGAGGCGGGTTTCCCGAGGCTGTCGCAAGGCGGGGCCGCCGCCGTGAGGCGTTCTTCGACAACTACATATCGGACATCATCAACCGGGACGTCATCCAGCTGTCGGAGATTGAACGTGGCCCTCAGATGCGTACCCTTGTTCGCCTTCTAGCGGCGCAGACCGGTGGGCTGTTGGTACCAGGTTCCCTAACTGGCGATCTGGGGTTAACGAGACCAACAATTGATCGTTATCTCGGCCTCTTGGAGGAAGTGTTCCTCATCAAGCGCGTTCCTGCATGGTCGCGCAATCTAAGTTCTCGGGCGACATCCACTCCCAAGGTATGTTTCGTTGATTCCGGAATCGCGGCAAACCTCTTGGGGCAGGATATACGTGGTCTTGCCAGGCCGGATTCACCTTTTGGCGGCATTCTTGAAAGCTTTGTCTCGATGGAACTGGCTCGCCAGCTCACGTGGTCGCAGACGCGCGCGGAGATGTTCCACTATCGAACCAAGGACAAGGTGGAGGTAGACATCGTTCTGGAGGACCGGCGTGGAGGGGTCGTCGCCTTTGACATCAAGGCTTCATCGACGGTCCACCCCGACGATTTCCGCGGCATCAATCATCTGGCCACCCGGCTGGGTGACGATCTCGTGGCTGGCGTCGTACTGTACACGGGAACCGAGACTCTGGCATTTGGCCCCAAGAACATCGCCGTACCAATCGCCGCACTGTGGGAGTCCGGCGCTCAGTAGTTTCGCGGTGTGAGCCATGCGTTACTTGGTCGCGAAAGGAGGACCCGCCGGAGTGCGAGAATGGGAGTCATGAACACTGCCACCTACATCCTCCGAGGCCCCGCAACACGCCTTTACGCGTATCTTCTATGGGTACTCGCCGGGGTCGCGATCATCAGCAGCTTCGGCTACGGTGTCCGTGCATTTGTTGCAACAGCTCTCGTCGCAGCCATTCTCGCCCTGGTTGGTTGGTTGTGCTACTGGAATCCCCGGGTCATTTTGAACGATGAAGGCGTCACCATTATCAATCCGTCACGCACTTTCACAGTTCCATGGGAAGCAGTGGAATCTACCTCGGGTAAATGGGGGTTGCAGGTGACGCCGCAAGAGCATAAACCCATCCACGTGTGGGCAATCCCGGGACGAGCTGGAGTAAGCGACTCATTCTCGAAACCACGTGTAGAAAAGGCAGTCGTGTGGGATGAGCATTCAGGGATTGAGAATCTCAAAGTGACGGCGGGCAGGGCCGCGACCATCATTGAGATGCGCATGGAAGAGTTGCGAGCCGAAAGGCCTGGTGGAACAGACAAAAATATTACCGTGATGACGGTACATCTCATTCCTTTGGGCGCAATCGCCGTGTTGACGGCTCTCGCCGCCATACTTGTGGCATTCTAGCTAGCTGCCCACAGGCGCAAAGGAGGGGTGAACTCGGCTTTCGAGCCGAGTTCACCCCTCCTCAGTTTGCTAACCACTTTTGTGGGAGGCAACCGTTATTACTTGGCGAAGCCGATGTTCTCAGCCGGGAACGACTCAAACGCGGTGGCGCCGTAGTTCACAAGGTTCGCCGGAACAGCGGTGATGTTCGCGCGGTAGTACAACGGAAGGGTCATGACGTTGTCCCAAATGACCTTATCCACTTCGTTGGTCAACTTGATCCGCTCGTCGCGATCAGTCTCAGTAGCAATCTTCTTAATGTACTCATCAATCTCGGGGTCAGAGACACCGGAGAAGTTGGAGTTGCTACCAGGAGTGCCGTAAATCTGACCAACGTTGGCCATGGCGTACGGAGTACCCTGCCAAGAGAAGGAAACGATCTCGAACTCACCAGCGGTGATGCGGGTGAAGAAGTCCTCAGACGTAGTGTCATCGAATGTGATCTTCACGCCGAGGTCCTTCATCTGGTTCTGAAGCATTGCTCCCTCGTTAGCGGAGGTCGGGGTATCAGGCAGGCGAAGGTACTTGAAGGCAAGCTCCTTGCCGTCCTTCTCGTAGTAGCCGGAGGTCTCGTTCATGGTGTAACCGAGAGCTTCGATATCCTTCTTGGCGCCTTCTAAATCAAAAGCAGGAGCATTATCTTCATAGCCTTCCTGGTTTGGCATGAAGAAGTGGTTACCAAGGTGCATATCCATCTCGGCGGTCGGCAAACCAGCAAGGTCAGACGCCGTAATATCAGCGGTGTTGATGCCCTTCTGGATGGCTTGTCGCAGCGCCTTGTCACTCAGCGCACCCGCGCGAGAATTGAAGGTGAAATGGCGCCACTGCACGGAGGTCGACATGTAGAGCTTCGCGTCGGAGCGCTTCTGAACGAGCTGGTACGTATCGGCATCAATGATCATGTCGACAACATCGAGCTCGTTATTGGCAAAGGCCTGTGCCATCGCCGCAGTCTCAAGTGCCTTGAAGGTGACCTTGTCCAGCTTAGGCTCGTCGCCCCACCAGTTCGGGTTCTTCTCCAGTGTGACAAGCTTGGCTGACTGATCAATGTCGGTTACCTTGAACGGACCAGTGAACCAGTCCACAACCGCCATTCCATCGCTCCAACCCTCATTGAAGGTCTTGGCATCTGCAAGGCCAGCTGCGTGAGAGACAGTGGAGAAGTTGGCAGACCAATCGGGATAAGCCTCGGAGAACTTCACCTTTACCTGGAACTCAGAGTCACCAGCCTCAATGCTGGAGATCTGGGTCCAGCCATCGGTGGAAGCAGCCTCGTAGCCCTCCTGGGTGCCGTTGCTGGCCTTCCACGTCGCAATGTAGTCATCAACGGTGATCGGTGTACCGTCGTTCCACACAGCCTTCTCGTTGAGGTTGATCGTCAGGTCCAAGCCATCGTCGGACATGGTGTAGTCCGTGACATAAGCCGGGTTCGGCTCGAAGGAAGCGTCCTCTCCGTAGATCCAATTAAGGGGACGGATGTAGGGAGCCATAAAGGTGTTGAGATCAACATTGTTGCCGAGAGCACTGTCACCGTTCCAGCTGGTCGGAATAGCGGTGATAGCCAGGCGGAGAGTACCGCCATCCTGCACAGCATCACGATCCGCCTTAGCGTAATCCGAGCCGGGTAGCTCCTGCGAGGTGGACGAAGCGCCGTCTGAATTGCCGTCGCTACTATTTGAGCATCCGCTCAGCGCAAGGGCAGCAACAGCCATCAAGGCCATACCCGCCCTACGAATATGCTTTGTTGTTCGCATATGTATGTTCCCTCCGTGTTCACCCATGCCCGGATGGCTAATGGGATCGTTTCGTGGTGTTGTGACCCATCCTACATATATAGAAGTAGCTCACTAGGTCATCGTTGGTCCTGGTAGTTCCATTGATAACCTTCACGAGAAGTCAGTTGTATCTAGATGATCTGCAGGACCCGAGGGTAATAGCAGGCTACGTCATGGTCTTTCGCTTCACTCACGAGGTCAGGATGGCTACCCTCACAACGCTTCTTCTCCTCCGCGTTGAGGCCCTCGTAGACGGGGCAGCGTGTCACAAATCGACAACCCTTGGGAGGATTCGCGGGTGATGGAAGATCGCCCTTAAGAATCACTCGGTGCCTGCTACGTTCCTTTTCCGGATCCGGGATGGGGATCGCGGAAAGCAATGCCTGTGTGTATGGATGACGCGGCGCTTCAAACACCGAGTCAACATCGCCGGTTTCCACAATCTTGCCGAGATACATGACGGCCACCCGATCAGCGATGTGGCGGATGACGGAAAGATCATGGGCCACGAACAGATACGAGAGCTTAAGGGTAGAGCGCAGTTCGTCGAGCAGATTAATAACACCCGCTTGGATAGACACATCCAATGCGGCAACCGGCTCGTCCAAGATCAACAGCTTGGGTTCCAATGCCAAAGCACGAGCGATACCCACACGCTGCTTCTGTCCGCCTGAGAAGTGGCGTGGATAGCGGTTAGCGTGTGCGGGTTCAAGGCCCACCAAGGACATTAACTCTTCAACGCGACGAGAGATATCCTGCTTTGGCCAGCCGTTATGTTTGAGCGGCTCCGCGATGATGTCAAAAATCGGCATACGCGGGTCAAGCGACGCCATTGGGTCCTGGAAGACAATCTGCATCTCTCCTCGAACGCGACGGCGATCTTTCTTCGACATCTCCGCCACGGATTCACCCATGACGACGACGGTGCCCTCCTGCGGCGGCACAAGGTCCAGTACCTGCATGAGCGTGGTGGTCTTGCCGCAGCCAGACTCGCCCACAAGGCCGAGAGTTTCTCCCTCTCGGATGTCCAGCGAGATGCCATCGACCGCATGTACCCAGCCCACTTGCCGCTTGAATACAGCACCCTTCATCAACGGGAAGGACTTCTTCACACCACTGATGCGTAGGACTTCTTTTCGATCAAAACGGTCAACTCCGGCAAAAGGCGGTGCAACCGCCTTCGGAGCGGGATAAATATCCGAGAAATGAAGGTTACCCTGGCGAATCTCCTTGGCGCGTACACAGGCCGCAGAATGGTTTGACTCCGTGGTTCGCTCCAGAGCCGGTTCTCCATTGAGGCACTCGTCCTTAACAATCGGACAACGCGCGGCAAAGGGGCAACCTGTCGGCTCGATCAACATGGAGGGAGGATTGCCTTCCACTGATGCCAGAGCTGTTTCCTTGCGCTCATCGAGGCGTGGAAGCGATCCCAGAAGTCCAATGGTGTAGGGCATGGCGGTGTGGTAGAAGATGTCGTTAACATCGCCCTGCTCCACAACTCGCCCGGCATACATCACCGCTACACGGTCAGCGATGCCAGCAATGACTCCCAAATCATGGGTAATCATGATGACTCCGGCGTCTGTCTCTTTCTGCGCTGTGCGCAACACGTCGAGGATCTGCGCCTGAATCGTCACATCGAGTGCCGTCGTCGGTTCATCCGCAATAATGAGGTCCGGATTGTTGGCAATCGCCATGGCGATCATGACGCGCTGGCGCATACCACCTGAGAACTCGTGCGGAAAATTCTTAATACGGATGTCAGCATTGGGGATTCCCACAATCTTAAGCAACTCAAGCGCACGCGCCGAAGCCTCAGCGGGCTTCATGTTCTGGTGCACTTCGAGGGCCTCAATGATCTGATCCCCGATGGTGTATACGGGAGTGAGAGCGGAGAGTGGGTCCTGGAACACCATGCCAATTTGGCCGCCGCGGACGTGAGACATATAGGCATCGGAGCGCCCCACGAGCTCAGTGCCATATAGCTTGACAGAGCCCTCAACGGTGGCCGACTTGTCCAGCAATCCCATAATGGACATGGAGGTAACGGACTTTCCAGAACCAGACTCACCCACAAGGCCGAGGATCTCGCCGCGGTTGAGAGTGAAGTTCACTCCACGCACCGCATGAACGCGGCCATCCTCAGATGGGAAGGTAACGTTGAGATCCTTCACCTCAAGGAGTGGGTGTCCGCTCGCGGGATTGGGAAGATCTGCGGATTCGAACTCGATGTGGTTCTTGCGGCTCATGCCTTTCCTCCTGACTGCGATGAGGGGTCCAAGGCATCTCGGAGACCATCACCGATGAAGTTAATCGAAGCAAGCAGTGCTACCAGCACAAGAGCCGGCGGAACGAAAAGCCATGGATACGTGAGTGCTGAGGGCTGGCCTGCGGCAATGAGGGATCCCAACGAAACCTGCGGGTCTTTGATTCCAAACCCAAAGTAGGAGAGGGACGTCTCGGAAAGCACTGCGGACACCACAGCCAGCGTGAAGTCCACGATGAGCAACGAGGAGATGTTCGGAAGAATATGGCGGGTGATGATCGTCAGTGACGGCACGGACATGTATTTTGCCGCGGTCACGTAGTCCAGCTCCTTGAGGGACAACGTCAACGAGCGCACTACACGCGCCGTCATCATCCAGCTGAAGATTGACAGCAGGGCAATGAACAGGAGAGTCGAGGAAGTATCTCCAGAGAACTTCTGGGAGACGATGGCGATGAGGAGGAACGACGGAATAACCAGGAGAAGATCGATAACCCAGGTCTCGACCTTATCCACCCAGCCACCGAAGTATCCGGCCGTGGCTCCTACAATTGCGGCGATGCTCGTCTGTATAGCCGCCACAGCCAGGCCGATCACGATCGACTTACGAAGGCCCTCGACCGTCATAGCGAAGACGTCGCGGCCCTGTTTATTCGTTCCGAACCAGTGCACGGCGTCCGGAGCCCTCAGGTACTTGCCCGGATCGATTGACGTGTATCCCCATTGGTTGAGGGAATTTCCAAAAAGAGCAACAAACACGATAACCGCGAAAAAGATGAGGCCTACCACAGCCGAACGGTTACGTAGGAACCTCCGCAAGATTAGTTGCCTGCGTGTCAGGCGCTTGGCGCCGGCTGGCTTGCTCACAGCTTGCTCAGTCTTCTTTGAAGTAGCCATTACGCCCTCACTCTCGGGTCAATGACGGCCACGAGAATATCTGATAGCAACGCACCCGCCAGAATCATCACTCCGGAGAACGCCACTACCGCAACAGTTCCGTTGATGTCTTGCCCGGAAATTGTATTAATCGAGTAAATACCCATGCCTTGCCAGCCGAACACCTGCTCCGTCATCGCCGCACCCAGTACCAGGGTGGTCATACCGAACGCGGTGAAGGTGGTCATCGGGATAAGTGAGGTGCGCAACGCGTGCTTGCGCACAGCTTTTCCGTAGCGAAGCCCCTTAGCCCGGGCGGTACGTACATAATCAGCCCCAAGAGTGTCCAGCATGAGATTGCGCTGGTAACGCGAGTACTGAGCAATCCCTCCGAGTGACATCGAGATAGTGGGGAGAATGAGATGGTTGAGCCGATCGAGCAATTGAGGGAGCATGCCGTCCGGTTGGATAGCCGATCGTTGCCCCACAAAGTTGATGAGTTGGAACCCCAACTCTTGATTGAGCTTCGTGACACCAATCTGTAGGAATACGGCAATAACAACCGTTGGCGTGGACAACACAATGATAGAAATTGCCGTTGCTACACGATCGGACGCTGTGTACTGCCGCATCGCGGTCCAAGCGCCCAACGCAATACCTACCAAGATACCGATAATGAAACCAAGTACGACGAGCTGAAGAGACACCATCGCACGGCGCCCAATCTCCTCCGTGACGCTCTCACCTCGCGGCGAGTACCCCCAGTCCCACCTCAGAAAGATGTTCTGCAACCAGGTCCAAAATCTCGTGAACACAGAGTCTTCGGGGTTGATGTTCCATTTGGTGAGGCGTGTATCAACCGAGGCTACGACTTCCTCGTAGCTGACCTTTTGTCCCTTAGTCAGTTCTTGCTCAATAAGCATGGAACGGGGATTAAGCTGAGTACCCGCGAGCATGTACGCCATGGAGACTGCCGCTATTAGTAAGACAAAGTAGTTGGCCAATCGCCGGAACAGATATCTCAACATACGTCTCTCATTTCCGTCGTACTCCCGCCGCCATGCACCGACATTGCTCCACACCCATGCGCAGCACTCGCAGACAATAGCTATTCACCGCACGTGCGCACAGAGTCTAGAGATGAATATAGGGGCAAGGTTCGTCACGCGGAAATCAGGTGCTCTCTCAATGCACAATACGTCGCCGCAGATCCTGACCGGTCCCCTCCAGAACTCGCGCAATAGCTCCGCTTACTCATGCGGCGCCTGCAAGATTGTCTACTAGACCACATACGTTAGCCGATGCACCATAACATTGTCGATAACGCCACGCGCCACCTTCGAACTCGTACTTTACGAGGAGAAACTTACGTTACCGTTAAGTAGGCTCGCCGTAATACAGTGGTAACACATCCGTGGGCCAGTCCGCCGTCGCCCTACCGTCATATCACGCACTACAGCTGCTATCGAACGTGATACGAGGGCTGCTATCCATATTTTCAGGACCCTCGTCTCTTGGCATCGCGTTTTTATCACTCATTGCCGCCCAGAATCCCCTAAGCTCAAGGAGTGCATATCAACAGCCTCTTACACCTTGGTCCTAGGGACTACATGGAGGTCGACGCCCTTCAGCGTCAACTTCATGGGAGCGTTGCACGACTCGCGGCCCCCGATACCCTCCTCATGTGGGAGGCACGGGACGTCTACACAGCCGGCCGGCGCACTAAACCCGAGGACATCCCGGACCCCACCGTCCCCGTTATCCCCATGGACCGCGGCGGCTCTGTCACCTACCACGGCCCCGGCCAACTCGTCACGTACCCGATCATCAAAGTGAAGGCGCCCAAAGACGTTGTCGCCTTCGTGCGAGCCACCGAGCAGGCGGTTATCACGGGACTGAGGAATAGCTTCGCCGTTGAATCAGGCACCGTCGATGGCCACTCCGGGGTGTGGATTCTGCGTCCGGGCGAGATGAACCGCAAGATCTGCGCCATCGGCATCAAATTCGCCGACGACGCCACCATGCACGGCCTCGCGCTGAATGTCACCACCGACCTCACTAAATTTGGCACCATTGTTCCGTGTGGGATCAGGGATGCCGGTGTCACCTCTCTTGCCGAGTTGGGTGTTGATGCTTCGCTCGACGACGTCGCCGCCGCCCTCGCCCCCACACTTTCTCAGGTCTACCAGCAGTTCCAACGCCCCGACAGAATCGAGGACTGATGTCTCCAGCACCAGAAGGTCGTAAGCTTCTACGCGTCGAAGCGCGGAATGCTCAGACCCCGATTGAGAAAAAGCCCGAGTGGATTCGCACCACCGCGACGGTGGGTGAGGAATACCAGGATATGAAGTCCCTGGTGCACGGCTCCACCCTTCATACGGTCTGCGAGGAAGCTGGCTGTCCGAACATCTACGAGTGTTGGGAAGACCGCGAGGCCACCTTCCTGGTTGGCGGCGCCGAGTGTACCCGCCGCTGCGACTTCTGCATGATTGCCACGGGCAAGCCAAAGATGTTGGACCGTGGCGAGCCACGCCGCGTGGCCGAGTCTGTCAAGCAGCTTGGCCTGCGCTACGCCACGGTCACAGGTGTGGCGCGTGACGACCTACCGGACGGTGCCTCGTGGATCTACGCTGAGACCTGCCGTCAGATCCACGCGATGTGTCCCGGCACCGGCGTGGAGTTGCTCGTGGACGATTTCAAGGGCGATCCGGCAGCGCTGCTGGCGGTGTTCGAGTCCCGGCCCGAGGTATTCGCGCACAACGTGGAGACGGTGCCGCGCATCTTCAAAAAGATCCGCCCAGCCTTCCGTTATGAGCGTTCACTCGACATCCTCGCGATGGCCTCCGAGGAGGGACTGGTAACAAAGTCCAATCTCATCCTCGGCATGGGTGAAACCCGCGAGGAAATTGAGGAGGCCATGCACGATCTGCGCGAGAACTCCTGTGACCTGCTGACCATCACGCAGTACCTACGCCCCACTCCCCTACATCACCCCATCGATCGCTGGGTGAAGCCCAACGAGTTCGTCGAGCTCAAGGAGCTGGGCGAGAAGATGGGCTTCGCGGGTGTGATGTCCGGGCCCCTGGTCCGTTCCTCCTACCGCGCCGGCCGCCTCTGGGGCATGGCGATGGACAAGAAGGGCTGGGAGATCCCGGAGAACCTGCGTCACCTCGCTCAGCCAAGCACCGCTCGCCAGGAGGCAAGCTCGCTCATCGCCAAGCACCCGCAGTTCGCTCGGGTGTAGCGCGGGCCCGCTTCACTTCATAAGAAATCGGGCGTAGTGGCGCGAATATTTGCGCCACTACGCCCGGCTTGTTTACTGCCCGGATGAGCTAGACGGCGGCGTGCTCTGCGCCATGAGATTTATAATCGCCTCACGCACCGCCGTCCGATTGATCTTGTCCGCATTGCTAACCGGCATCGAAGGGAACACAGCCAGATAACGTGGCAGCTTGTAGCGGGCCAATACCTGGCTCGCAAATGTCTGCACGTCCACAAGGGTAGGTTCTGGCGTATCCGGTTCCACCGAAATACCAGCGACGACGGTCTCCCCCCACACCTCATCGGGGACACCACAAACAACAGCTTCGGAGACACCCGGGTATTGCCGCAGGACCTCTTCGATCTCATCCGGATACACCGACTCGCCGCCCGTTGTAATCCGATCAAAGAGCCGCCCCACGATGGTGACAAAACCGTCGCTGCTCACTTGGGCAAGGTCGCCAGTGCGCAGCCAGTCATCAACAAAAGCTGTCTCGTTGTAGTGCTCTCCGTGCCAGAATCCTGAAGTCACGCTCGGACCACGCACAACGATTTCCCCCACGGTATCGGGGGAAGCCACGTCGAGTGTCAGCGGATCAAGAAGCTGCATCTCCAGGTAGGCGAAGGGACGTCCAATTGACCCGGGATGTTCAGGGCAGTGCTCGAAGGGAAGATACGTTCCCGCAGCGGCATTCTCCGTCATACCCCACACGTTGAGGGGACGCAATCCACGGGCGGCCAAACGCCCAAGAAGCGGTGCCGGTACCTGTGAGCCGCCCACGAGGGGCAATCGCCATGAGGACAGATCACGGGTGGCAAAATCAGCGTGTGCCATAAGTGCCATATACATCGTCGGAACACCGAAGACGATATTGATCCTCTTCTCCTCGATAAGACGCAGGGTCTCTCCCGGATCGAAGTTCCGCTGGATCACCACATGACCACCATTGCTGAACAGGTCCAACGTGGTGCCGTTAAAAGCACCGATATGCGCGAGCGGGGCTACAGCAAGGACGGTCTCATTCGTGCGGTATTCGAATCCGTCTCGGAACCCACGCGCCGCCCACCACAGGTTCGCGTGGGTCAGCTTCACCGCTTTGGGAATACCTGCGCTGCCCGACGTAAAGAGAATCGCCGCCAGACCATCGGGATAACCCTGCTGATTGAGTCCCTCAATCCCCTCGTGCTTGGTATCCGAGACCACGAGGCCGTCATAGGGGCTCATCGCCGCTGCCAATGCCAGATAACCATTCGCAAGCCCGGACGAAAGCGGGCCGGCCTGGACGTCGTCGTCGATAACAAACTGAAGTAGCGTTCCGGTGGAGGCAAGTGAACCGCGTGCGGCGATCTCGGGCTCACAAATAATCGCTCGCGGCCCACAGAAGTCAACCAGCTGCTGGAGTTCTACCTGGGTGAGCCGGAAAGAGACGGGAACGAACACCGCGCCCAGGCGCGCACACGCAATGTAGGCGACGAGATGGTAAGGCGAGTTATGAGAGGCGATCATGACGCGATCTCCGCGGGCGACTCCAGCCTGCGCGAGAAGCTGGGCCAACTTACGGGACATCAAGGCGGCGTCGGCAACTGACAGAACAGTTTCGCCGTAAGTAAGCGAGGGACGCGTCGGGTGGGCGAAAGCGGCCTGATCGAGCGCTCGCGCGGCATTAAAAATCGGAGGTTTATGCAAGGTTCCAATACCCCCGGAGGATGAGAGACAGAGAGTAACAGTCCGCGATGGATGAGAGCTCGCGAGCCGAATGCATGGACAGGAGCGGCACGCCGACGTCGACGGTTTCAATACCTAAGCGAGTAGCCGTCAGCGGCCCAATTGTGCTGCCGCAGGTCACAGCGTTGTTCGAGACGAACTCCTGCGTTGCCTGCCCAGACTCAAAACACGCCTGCAGCCACAGGGCCTGGCCCTTCGCGCCCGACGCGTAACGCTGGTTGGCATTGATCTTCAGCATCGGTCCCGCCCCCATCACGGGGTGCTGATCAGGATCGTGGAATTCCGGATAATTTGGATTGACGGAATGCCCGGCGTCCGAGCTGACACAGCTGGAGCGGGACATCATTTGAAAGAACTCGTCCTCCGAGGCTCCGATCGCGAGCGCGGTGCGGCGCAGCACTGTTTCTAGGATCGGACCACAGGCACCGGTAGCCGTGGACGAGCCCACTTCTTCGTGGTCGAAAGCGGCGAGCACCGCAATCTCCGTGGGTTCCGCATCGAGCAGGGCACGCAGCGAGGCGTGCACCGAAACAAGATTGTCCTGGCGGCCCGACGCGAAGAAGGTATCGGACACAATCTCCGGAGGCTGACAATCGTAGGCGAAGACGTCCATTCCTGCGATTTCGTCGGAGGCTACTCGTGCGGCATCCGCCAGCACCTCAAACACGTCTCCCCCGCCGAGTCCCCAGATTGGATGCAGGTGCTTTTGCGGGTTGAGGGTCAATTTTTCGCTAACGGAACGGTCCAGGTGGGGTGCCAGCTGCGGGATCACCATCAGGGCGTCGGTGCGGACGAGGTGCTCTTCACCGTCGATCGTCACGAGGCGGCCAGCCAGTCCCAGTTCACGGTTGAGCCACGAGTTACGAAGCAATCCGCCATAGGTCTCGACGTTGACCTGCGAGAATCCATGATGTTCCACGCCCGGGGTGGGCTTGACCTTGAATCCGGGGGAATCCGTGTGGGAACCGACAATACGGAAGGCGTTGGAACTCGATGCACCCCGAGGAACCCACCAGGCCATGACAGCGCCGTCACGAACGAAGTAGTGCCCTCCCGGCTGAGCATTCCACGGCTGACCTTCGTCCTGCTCAAGGTAACCGGCTGTCTCCAGCCTGCGCGCCACCTCGCACGCCGCATGGTAACTCGACGGCGAAGCTGAGATGAAGGCTGCGAGGTCTCTCGCGTACTCCAATTCCGGCGCCGCCCTGAGATCGTCTTGTTTTCCCATCTGCATAATTACCAAGTGTAAACCGATGTACGCGGCTCAACCGGACCGACCGCGCATCGGGCGCACACTGTTCAGCCTCTTTTCAGCGCACGGTGACCTGCCCGTGACGCACACGGCAGGTTCGCCCTAACAAAACCACATTATGGAAGCAACCCGCGACGGGCCATCACTCCCAAAACAAACCGGGGATTATCGCGCCGTTAGTCCTAGAAACGACCCATATTCACAGTGATTTACAGGTCAAAAATCAGCTCTTGTGGGTATTGGAATTTGCTCCTTTCGGGCGTACGATTTCACTTCATGATCCACTTGGGTTCAGCCACACGAGGCGATCGCGCCGCCCTCCCGGCTAAGAAAACTGCGCTTCTCGGCTTAGGTGCCCTCGGTGTCGTTTTTGGCGATATCGGCACCAGTCCCCTCTATGTCATGCGCACCGTCTTCACCATTGGAAACGGCCAGGTTGCGTTGACGGAAGAGAATATTCTTGGCGTCATTTCCTGCATCATTTGGACTCTCGTTCTTATTGTCACCCTGAAGTACGTCACCTTCGTTCTTCGCGCGGATAACGACGGCGAAGGCGGCATCCTCGCGCTCGCAACCCTCGTTCGTGGCCATCTCACGCCGGGCAAACGACTCTCGGTCGTTGTGGCATTTGCGGGAGTGTTCGGGGCGGCACTGTTCTTCGGGGATTCGGTTATTACCCCGGCTATCTCCGTATTGTCTGCAATTGAAGGCTTGGACGTAGCATTCCCATCCATGCCGGACATCGTGCTCCCCGTCTCGCTGGCAATTCTTACAGCTCTCTTCGCTGTCCAACGCTCCGGAACCTCCAAGGTGGGCCGTGTATTTGGCCCCATTATGGCCCTCTGGTTCCTCGCCCTGGCCGCCGCGGGCCTCCCTCACATCGTGGCAAATCCTCACGTCCTCGTTGCTCTGCTCCCTTCCGAAGCGGCTCACTTCATGCTCGGCCACCCTGCCGCCGCATTTGTTGCCCTGGGTGCCACTGTTCTCGCAGTCACCGGCGCGGAGGCCCTGTACGCGGATATTTCACACTTTGGGCGCACCCCTATCCAACTCACCTGGGCCGCCATCGTGCTTCCCTCTCTCGTTCTCAACTACCTCGGACAGGGCGCCCTCCTTATCGACGACGCCGCCAACATCGCCAATCCCTTCTTCCTCCTCGTTCCCCGCAGTATGACCGTGGTGCTCGTCGCGATGGCAACCTTTGCCACGCTCATTGCATCGCAGGCTGTCATCTCGGGCGCTTATTCCATTGCTCGGCAGGCCTCGCGGCTCGGGTATCTTCCCCACCTGAAGATCGTGCATACTTCTGAGTCCGCCGCGGGCCAGATCTATCTCCCGGCAGTCAACGGCCTCCTTTTCTGTGCCGTGGCCACCGTCATCATCATCTTTCAAGACTCCGACCGACTCTCCAGCGCGTACGGCTTGGCCGTGACCACAGACTTCGTACTGACGTCTGCCCTTCTCGTTCTGCTTACCCGGATCGGCTGGCACTGGCCCGTGTGGGCTACCGGCATACTGTTTGTCGGACTGGCGGCCCTCGAATGGCCGATGTTCGCCGCGAATCTCACGAAGATTTTCACCGGAGGATGGCTGCCACTTGGTATTGCACTACTCATGTTTTTCATCATGACCACCTGGAACAAGGGAGAGTATCTCGTTAAACGCGCCCGCATGGACCAGGAGGGGACGCTCTACGAGTTCCTTGAAGCGCTCTCAAAGAAGCCTGCCCGCCGCATTCCCGGTACGGCGATCTACCCACATTCCATGATGACAACCACCCCGCTCTCCCTCAAAGTGAACACAGCGGTCAATCACACTTTGCACGACCACGTTATTATCGTGTCCCTGCGCACCCACCACACTCCGCACGTTCCGCCGAACGAACGCATGTGCATTGACAAAATCGCCAGTCCACTGCCGGGCGTTTTCCACCTGACGCTCAACTTCGGGTTCATGGACAACCGTGATTTGGAAAAGGCTCTCGCCGATGGGCAAGCAGCTCTCGGTTTGCAATCCTGGAAGCTCGACAGCGCGTTCTTCATGCTCTCGCATCTCAACGTATTCGCCGGGCCTGAGTCCACGATGTCTATCTGGCGCAAGCGCGTCTTTGTGTGGCTGACCCACGTCAGCGCCTCCCCACAGTGGACCATCAAGCTTCCGCCTAGGCGTACGGCCGAGATTTCCACGAGAATCGTCATTTAGAGGTGCAAATACAACAGCAGGTGGGCTGGCCGGATGCGAATCCGGCCAGCCCACCTGCTGTACTACACCTATCATCCACTCAGGACTGCTTACAGCTTCCCAGTACTCCAGATGATGCGTAAAGATCATATTTTCGGTGTGGTAATAAGCACCGACCTGTACGAGAGGTACAGGCCAGTGCTGATTACGACGCTATTATTCAGGCCTCTACAAGTTTCTGGCTCCCTCTCACCCCGTGACAACTCGCCCGGGCCGCCACATCCCCACTTCTGGGGACTCACTCGGTGAAGGAATGACGCCAAGCGGAAAGAATCCCTTGCGTTCGTACAGTTTGCGCGAACCGGGCGTGGTTGACTCGAGATAGATCGGATAGTCACCGGCGCGTGCAATCCCGTAATCCAGCAGGACACCGCCGATCCCCTGCCCCTGAGCTTGCGGGGACACCACGATTGTGTAGAGGTACCAGTGCGGGAAGCCCGGCACGGCAGCGGCGTCGTGATAGTCGATGCGCATCGCGCGCGGTAGGCTCCGGCCGAGAGCCCGCACCAAACCAGGGAACATCCGAAGTTCATCACGGCGCCGAATCGGGGCATCGGGGCTCACCCAGAGCGCCGCGCCTTTAATCATCCCGTCGTCTTTCACGAGGTCCACCACCCCACGCGGGATGTAGAACTTCTCCAGCTCGGTGGTGAAGAAGCGTTCAAGGGCCACCTCTGGGTCACGCGAACGGGCCACGTACTCAGCAAGCAGCGGATCGTCAGCGAAACCCTGAGTGAGTAGTTTCGCAAGGGTGGGGATGTCGCGGCGACGCGCCTTCTGGATATCCATGCCACATATTCTAAGGGCCCCATTGATAGCTCATGAGGCATCAATGGGGCCCTTGCACGGCGGAACTCTCCGCGATGAAAACTAACTAGTGGTTACAGCGAACGTCAGCTTCCGGCGACGAAGATACGAGTTGCATCTTCTGAGCGCTCGCGGGATTCGCCGTCGTTCCGGAGATCGTCAGCCAGCGTACGAGTGGCTTTGTCGTTTTTGTCGACGACGACGTCCGCTTCGATTGCGTTATCGGAGGCGCTGACGAGATCAGCTGCCTGGGACTCGCCCTCCAAGAGTTCACGCAATCGTTCACTACGTTCTGTCGTCTCGACACGTTCGGTGTCACGACGAAGCCGCGGTAGACCAGCCAGCATGAGCAGCACCATGAGCCATGCGGCAACGACAACAACGAGGAAGCCACCGTGCGCGCCGGAGGCATCAATGGCACGGCCACCCGCAGCTGCACCCAGCGATGTACCAATGTTCATGGCCGTGGACATCCACGTGAGCCCCTCGGTCAGCTGCCGCTTGGGGACTACCTTGGCAACGATCATATTGACGTTCGTCATGGTGGGCGCGATCGTCAGACCGGTAATGAGCAGGATGAGGCCGAGCAACCACACGTTTCCAGCCGCCAGCAGCGTGGTAGCACCAAGCGCCAGCAACGTAATGCCAATGGCGAAGAGCTTCCACAGGGGCTGGCGCCAGCTGCGCGAGCCATAGATCAACGCGGCCGTGAGCGACCCCAGGGCGAAGAGTGCCAAAAGTGAGCCAGCGAACGCGGCAACTCCGTGGAACTCGGTAAAGGCCACCACAGAAACGTCAATGGCGCCAAACATGGAACCAGCACCCACGTAGGTCAGCGCGAGCGCGATAACCACGGGGTTGAGCATGACCGATGGCATCGACTCACCCTTAACACGCGGGGTGGGTTCCGGCTCGGAATCAGTCTGGGAGAGGAAGAGGACACCACCCACACTGAGGAAGGTAACAGCGAGGATGAGTCCCGCTGCGGGATGCACGAGAGTGCCGAGCATTGTGGCAAGGATAGGGCCAATGATGAAGGTAAACTCATCGACTGCTGCTTCTAGGGCGTAAGCGGTGGTGAGCTGGCGCGGCGAATCGACCGTCTTCATCCAGCGCGAGCGTACCAGCGCTCCCGGCGCACCCCAGGTGGCGCCGGCCGTCATGGCGAAAAGGAACAGGAGCGCTGCGGGACCGTGGGAAACCGCCGTCACCACGAGACCCGCCAGGGAGAGAGCGGAGACGGTGAAGGCAGGAGCCATCACCCGACGCTGTCCACGGGTATCAACAAGGCGCGCAAGAATGGGCGCACCAACAGCAAGCGCAATCATATTCGCTGCGCTCACCGCACCGGCAAGGGTGTAGTTGCCATACTCGGCCTTCACAAGAAGAATGGTCGAGATGCCCACGAGCGACATCGGCAGGCGCAGGATGAAGCCCGCCAGCGAGAATTTCCAGGCATTGTGGAGTCTGAGAATATCGGAGTAGTTTGCAAGCACGATTAGCTAGATTACTGGTGCGCGAGCACTCTTTACACCCCTGCTATGGTGCGTTTGCTCACCACCTCGGAATTTCTACCTACCGGAGCGAGAGGCGCGGCACTTTTCTCCGATTTTCACCCGAAAATTGACGCTATACGAGCGGTGAGAATAACCAACCTCAATGTCGAATAGTTATACGCAGACCATTATATTCCGGCACGATCAAAGGCATCCTTCGCAAGTTCCCGCCCCAGTTCGATCAACTCCGAGGCACGATGGAAGTCAAGCGTGCCAGCACTAGCGAATGGGACTGTGATCTGAATCTGAGCGGGGCTAGCCGCCGCCCGGTATCGCTCGATCATATTTTGCATCGTCGAGATGGATTGGTATGCCACCTCGGTGGTAGAAATATCGATGCCAATCGGTTGAACGAGATCAGCACTTCCCGGTAGGTCAGTCATGGTGACCGGGGGCGTCCCAGGCCTGGCATCGGCGAGGTCCTCACCTTTCACGGAGTCCTTTCCAACGTGCTGCCCGCCGCCCTTCCCCGACCCTCGGGCGGACGCTTCGCCGCCGTCGTTATCCCGATTCGAATCAGCGGCGCTCGCAAAGAGGGAATGGAGTGAACGCACCGGCTCAGAGTTGCGGACACCCTCGAAACTGCGAGCGAACCACGACTCTCGCTCATCGTCACTCTCAGACACGTCACTGGCATCAGGAAGAGAAATCCTAGGCTCAACCACCGGCGATCCTCCAGCGAGCGAAACGGCGATTGTTGCATCAGAGGGAACCGCGAGCGTTGGTTCCACCGGAACGGGATTACACACCCCGCCGTCGACCAAAACGTGGCCTTGCATCATCACCGGGGTGAAGAAACCGGGGATGGCAATCGACGCACGAATGGCGGAGGTAAGCGAGCCTCGCTGGAACCACACCTCACGCTCGGCTGTAATATCCGTGGCAACCGCGGTGAAGGGAATGGGGAGATCCTCAATTTTCACGCCACCGGCAAAGCGGTTGAGTTCCTGGAGGAGTCGATCTGCTTTGACGAGGCCAGCACCAGCGAGAGTGAAGTCGAGCATCCGGAAGACCATACGTTGATTGAGACCGGAAGCCCACGCAGAGAAATCGTCCAAAGTCCCTGCGGCTTCCAAGCCTCCAACGAGCGCACCGATCGAGGCACCCGAGATTGCCACAATATCGTGACCGCGCGCCTTCAGTTCCTCAATGACGCCAATATGGGTAAAACCGCGCGCACCGCCCGACCCTAACACCAGGGCAAACCGCATAGTGATGTCCTTCCTTGGGCCTCAACGCGGCCCTTGACCTCGCGAGCTCATTTCGCCACGCACAACTATTTTCATTCAACCCGTAGCTATACAAGCTAGCAAGGGACTTGTGGAAGTGAGCAAGAGATCGATGCTCAAACGATTATGCATGTGCGATGAGACATCCACAGTTTGTGACCTTGACATACCTAACAAGCCTGACCAGGGAATATATCCCCAGGTAAGCAGTCTCACGTCCTCGGAGGGGGCTCTTGTGGTGATAATCCTGAGAGAATTAACAACATGGCGAGCGTAACCATCCTGCAACCTGATCCCGAATGCCCTATTGATCGCTTTGGGACGTGGTTCAGTGAATGCGGACTCACCATGGAGACGGTTCACCTATGGGAAGACCCGGTACCGTCGATTGATGATCTCGCCGATGGGGTTGTTCTCCTTGGTGGCCGCATGAGCGCGCACGACGGCATTGATCACCCGTGGATCGAACCCGTCGGCTGGCTGCTCGCCGAAGCAATTTCACGAGATATCCCCGTCATGGCTATCTGCCTCGGTCACCAAATCCTTACTCAGGCACTGCACGGCCACGTAGCAGTACCGGGACCGTTCGGCTATGAAGAGGGCGCGGTGGAGATAACTCTCACCGAGGCCGCCGTCGACGATCCGATTATCGGTTTGGTCTCGCAGGACCATGTTCTCATGGGCTACCAATCGCACGGAGATGCCGTGGAACGACTTCCCCGTGATGCCAAGCTCCTTGGAAGCTCGACCACCTACAACTACCAGGTTTACCGCTACGGTTCTGCCATCAGCCTCCAGTTCCACCCCGAGGCTAGCCCAGAACTGATGACTAAGTGGCATGTATCCCAAGGCAACAACTCGGAGCCTTACTACAGTGTTCTCAAAGCTGTGGATAAGCGCGTTTCCCATAACGGCCGTCGCATCGCCTACGCCTTTGCTGCCCAGTGCGGTGCTGAGGTTCCCACGATCTAAACGGGCGCGGCGCAATCCGCCACAAACTCCCCGTTTTTCGTCAGAACTTCCCGTGCGTTGAGAGCACATAACCGTGTGACCCTTGCTACAATCGCGCCATGTCTGTCTCACTCGTCCGTTTCGACCCCAACGATCCCGCTGATTGCGATGCCCTCGTGAACTTTATGGTCGACAATTACTTCCCCTACCATGTCCACGCGCAGCCCACGCGCGAGCAGGTGGAGAAACGTATCGCCGCCGGGGGATATGACGACGACGACCACCGCACCTACTGGCTCGAAGAAAAATGGAAGGGGCGCATCGGCCTCGTTATCTTTGAGGACCTCTCAGATGACGCTCCTCTCTTTGACCTTCGCTTGTCAGAAGCTGTTCGCGGGCAGGGGCTTGGACTTGAATCGTTGCGAGCTATCGCCAATCACATCTTCGAGACCATGCCGAACGTGACTCGCCTCGAGGGTCAGACCCGAGAGGATAACGTCCCTATGCGCCGTATCTTCCAAAGCGCCGGTTGGGTTCAAGAGGCCTACTACCGTGAGGCATGGCCCACCGCAGGTGACGCTCCCGATAAGGCCAGCGTGGCCTACTCGGTGTTGCGGCGCGACTGGAAGCACGGCACAGTGACCCCGATCAAGTGGGGCATGGAATAAGTTCCGTTGCTGTCCAGCACCCCACTGCCTGCTGCTCGCCCAGCTAATCTGCCACTCGCCCATCCAACTCGCTCAGACTAGCGACAGGAATATCCGGGTGCCGGAGCGTCTTGTACACCTCCCAGATCACCGCAATGATTGGGATAGCAATGATCGCGCCGATGAGTCCAGCAAGGAACGTTCCTGCGGCTACCCCTACGGCCACCGCGACCGGGTGAATCGAGACCTGCTTGCCCATGACGAGCGGCTGCAAGATGTGTCCCTCAAACTGGCCAATAAGCGCGATACCGATGCCCACAATGGCGGCCTTCCAGATGCCCTCTGCGGCCAGAGCCACAATCATTGCGATGACCATCGCTGCGGGTGCACCAACGAGCGGGATAACCGCACCAATCATGACAAGAACAGCGAGTGGCGCGGCGAGGGGAATCTTCACAATTAGCAGCAGAATAAGTGCAAGAAGGCCGTCCGTTACCGCAATAATAATCGTCCCTCGCGCATATCCCGAGAAGGTCTTCCATCCGGCAGTTGCACTGCGATGCACATTCACGCGGTTCTTGGCGGGCACGAGGTTGATGAACCACAGCCACATTTTGCTGCCTGAAGTGAGGAAGAAAATCGCGGTAAAGATCGCGAGCGCCAGCATCGTAAAGATCAGTGCCACGGTACCCGCCGAGTTCACAGCTTGCGTGGCAATGCTCCCCGCATTCTCCTGTACCCATTGCACACCCGTTGCGAGAATGTCCTGGATATTCTCGTTGAGCTCCTTGTGTGTAATTCCCAGGGGTATTGGACTCTTCTCCAGGAACTGAAAGATCTGGGAGACGCCAGTGGAAAACTTGTCGCTCAGATCATTCCATTCCCCGGATACCGAGTAGCCCACGTAGAAAAGCAGTCCTCCGAAGAAGACGAAGGTAGCCAGAAGGGATATCGCTGTCGCGGCAGCGCGGGGCATCCAACGAGAAAGCAGCCGTACCACCGGGTTGAGGAGCGACGTTAATACGAAGGCGACAAACACCGCGATAAAGACCATCTGCACTTTGGCGGTCGCGAAAATGATAAAACCGACGACGAGCCCAATTCCAATGAGATACCAGGCCGAGAGTCCGTACTTCGTGAGGCCAGCTGACACCCCACCGTAGGAGGTTGCCGGCGCACGTGGAACCGGAGCTGGGTCCACCAGCGGGGCTGAGCTGTTCTCCAGTGGGAAAGGGTTGTTGGCGAGCGGGACGCCGTCGTCGTTCATACTGATCGGCGCCTCAACGGGAGTTTCTGACGAAACGCCGCCGTTGCTGCCAAGAAGCGCGTCGTTGACAGCGGGATGGTCAACAACGATTCGTTGCGGTTCATCATCCCTTGACGTCTCTACGAGCCTCTTTTTCAACGTATCTGTCCAACCGGAGACCCTCTTCCAGACTGCCATCGCGCCACCTTTCGCTCGTTCGGCATTCCGTTGTGTTGCTGTGTCCGGCATTGTCACCTGGGCGTGCAGCTTGACATTTCGCTACCTGCAACAACTATCACAGATCGCGGACTATGGTGGAGACATGCGTATCGCTTTTCTAGGAACTGGACGAATGGGAACCGAGCTGGCTCTGCGGCTGATCGAGCCGGGCGGTCACGAACTCACGGTTTGGAATCGAACAAAGGATAAGACGGCGCACGTCGCGGAGGCAGGAGCCAAGGTCGTTGACGATCCGCGCGAGGCCGTTCAGGATGCAGATGTGGTCCTCACCTGCCTCTTTGGTCCTTCCACTGTTGCTGACGTGGTACTGAATTCCGCCCTTCTCACGCCCGGAACAATCTGGGCCGATATCACCACTATTTCGCCAGATGACGCACGCAGGCAAGCAGATTGGGCGACGGCGAACCGCATCCGGTTTGTGCATACTCCCGTGATAGGAACACTGGGTCCAGCACGGGCCGGAATGCTGGGAGTGTATGTGGGCTCCACCGATGCCGAGGCGCGTGAACTCATCGGCTCGGTTGTGGCCGCGTACGCGGATCCCGAGCGGTTGCAGTTGATGGAATCAGCGCCAGAGGCCGCCACCGCCAAGCTGCTTGCAAACCTGGCCCTCGCAGTTACCGCGCAGGGAGTGTCCGAGGCAATTCGGCTCGGCGCATCTCAGGGGTTGGGGGCCGAGCGCGTGCTCGACCTGCTCAATTCCACAGCGCTCGGCTGGATGGCGAACTTCAAGCGTGACTTCACACTGGGTGGGGATACCGCCGCCGCGCAGTTCTCCACTAACGCCATCGCCAAGGACGTGCGGCTCATGCTGCACACATCGGCTGATCCATTGCCCGCCACCACGGCAGCCCTCGAATCATTAACCCGCGCGCAGCGCGGTGGTTTGGGCGAGCACGACTTCTCGGTGATATTGCAGCAGGAGGCGGAGTAAATGTCATTTAGTTTCAGCACAGCCGGTCGCATTATCTTTGGTTCAGGCTCCGCGACCCAGTTGCCGGATGTCATTAAGCAGTATGGCCAGCGCGTTTTTGTCATTACTGGAAACCATACGAACACCGACGAACCCCCACTCGCCGGCCTCTCCCCCGATATCGCCATCTGGCGCAGCAAGGGCGAGCCCTCGGTGGAGGGAGTCCGGGCCGCCGTCGCCGCAGCTGAGGACTTCGCTCCGGACGTTATCGTTGCGCTCGGAGGCGGATCCATCATCGATACGGGCAAGGCAGTCGGAATCCTCTTGCGTAACGACGGCGACCTCATGGACTACTTGGAGGTAGTGGGCAAGGGCCTCCCGCTTGCCCCGAAGTCCGTGCCCGTCGTCGCCCTCCCCAGCACCTCTGGCACCGGCACAGAAGTCACCGCCAATGCGGTCATCTATTCCGCCGAGCACCAGGTCAAAGCGAGCCTGCGCTCCACCGCCATGATCCCGGCTGTCGCCATTGTGGATCCCCGCCTGACCGTGTCCTGCCCTCCGGCGGTGACCGCCTCATCCGGTCTGGATGCTCTCACCCAATGCATCGAACCGTACACATCCTCCCAGGCCAACCAACTCACCGATATTCTTGCTGCCGAAGGGTTGCGGCGAGCCGCCAGTGGACTGCGCCGCGCCTACGCGGACGGCCGCGATCTCCAGGCCCGCGAGGACATGGCGTTCTGCTCGCTCCTCTCCGGGATCTGCCTGGCAAACGCCAAGCTGGGAGCAGCCCACGGCATCGCCGCACCGGTGGGCGGTATGACCGGCGCGCCACATGGCAACGTCTGCGCCGCAGTGCTCGCCACCTGCTGCGAGGTCAACGTTCGCGCTATGAAGGAGCGTGACCCAGACAACCCCGCCATCGCTCGCTACACCGAGGTGGCACGGCTTCTCACCGCAAACCCCGAGGCGACGGCCGAGGACGGAGTGGCCTGGGTGCGCGAAACGGTCAGTCTTCTTGGTGTGGGTGGCCTCCGCTCCCTCGGACTCACGGAAGATCAGTTGGATCAAGCCACAAAAGGCGCGATGGCAGCTTCCTCTATGAAGGGCAATCCCATCGTGCTGACTTACGATGAGGTCCACGAGATTCTCACGGCGTCGATGTAGAAGTGACGATCGAGAGCACATCCCGAGACATCATTCCACGATCACCCACATTCCCCAGCCGATCCGAAGACTGGGGCACAATAGTAGGCATGTCACGCGAATTCCCCACGAGCACGGGGACATCGACGCCACCGCTCATGTCCTCACAGCAGCAAGCTAGAGAATTCAACGTGTCAGCGGTGCTGGGAATGTTCTGGAACACCCCAGCCGGAGTGGGATTGACCGCCTCGGAACTCGTCGGAATGACAGGCTTAACGAGAGCCACAATCCTCTCCATATGCGACGAATTGCGCGAACAGGGTTGGGTAACTGAAGATCGTGCGCCCAGCGCTATCCCCGGGCGCGGTCGCCAGGCTCGTCGCTTTACCTTCAACCAGCGACGATATCTCATCGCCGCCGCCGACGTCGGATTCCATTCCGTCACCTCCGCAATTAGCGATCTTAAAGGCACCATTCTTGGCCAAGCACAAGTTTCTCTTGTCGATCATCAGTGGCAGGCCGATAGAACCCAGCATTTGCTCGACACATTCGAGCAGGCCTTGCGTGAGGCGAATGTCGAACACAACGAGATCGAGATGGGATGTATCGGGGTCGCGGCTCCGGTGACATACGAAGGCGAGCCTTACCCGGGACAACCGTTTTGGGAGCTTATGCGCATTGACCAGGAACGGCTGCGCTCGTTCGCTCCCCGATGGCGCATCATCATCGAGAACGATGCAAACTTGGCGGCTCTGGCCGAACAAGAAGTGCGCGTCGGAAAGCTTCGCTCCCCCATGGTGACGCTGCTCGCGGGAGAGCGCCTGGGGGCCGGCGTCATCGTCAATGGCGAGCTACTCAAAGGGTTCCACGGGGGTGCCGGAGAGATGGGGCACCTCGAGTATTTCCAGAAGACCGAAGGTAGCCTTGGTTTTGTGGGAAGCGCTCGCCGCCTCGTCCACGAGGCTCTCCGTAAGAACCACAACTCTCTCCTTCGCGAGATCCCCGACGAAGATCTCGAGCACTTGGCACTTGAGGACATTTTTGATGCGGCAGATTCTGGCGACATCCTCGCCAGAGACGTCCTCACGAAGATCAGCGACCATATTGCACTGGCCATTTCTACAGCCACGTACCTCATCGACCCGAGTCTCGTCATTATCGCCGGAGGAGCTGCCGCACAGGTTGCACCGTTACTCCCCCGCCTCGAAGCCAAACTCTCCGAACTCACCCCACTTCCACCCGCCATCGAGACGTCGACTCTTGGCCGCGACGTCGTGCTGCTGGGTGCAATTCACAACGCAATTCGGCAGGTACGGGCTGCGACACTGACACGTCACCTCCACACCCCTACAACGATGTCCGCCTAACGACGACGGCCCCGACTCGGTCGAGTAGCTCCGCCAGGTAGGCACGTCGCACCTCGGAAACCATTGACACGTCAGCATCTTTCGCGAGCCGTCAATTCCTCGTACCCCATGGCCGTCGTCGTCCCTATTGCGAGCGCGGATGAATCCAGCGCACTCATCGTGTTCCCTTTTCCCACTGGAGTGATATACGCTACTTTCTAGATTTAGTAATTAAATCTAGAGTTGCCGTCGGGTTCACAAAGCCTCAACGGCGAGCTGATAAGCATAAACAGATGGTTTCGTGGCCACCCCCGCATCCCCAAGTCCACGCACACAACCAGCACGAACTCCAGTATTCAACGAGTCAGATGTCGAAGGAGACTCAACCATGACTCATCACCACATACGCCGTCGGCTAGCGGCAACTCTCGGAACCCTCTGTCTTGTGATGACCTCTGTGGGCGTCGCGTACGCAGACGAGCCAGAGACCACCGCCCGCTCCACTTCCCCAACTACCACTGCCAACTCGGAAGTTCTCACCACATGGACCCATGAGAATGCCGTCGCCACCACAGATCCCGTTGCAGCTGGCGAGGTGCGCACCTCGCCCTACTACCGAGCATCAGTCGCAACCACCGCGGAGCCCGATACCGCCTACGATTCGTTCGTCTACATGAGCGTTCCTCGCAGCGGCAATGGCAAGATCGGCTACACCGAGGAGGACGGAGCGGAGTTTGCCGCGGATGCCGAGCTCACGATGAGCTGGACGAGCTTCGAGTACGCCACCGACGTGTGGGTGGATGTCACGCTCACTACGGACCAACCCATCACCTCCGCTGACGACGTCGTCATCCGCCCGGCATCACTCAAGCTGGAGAAGCAACTGGTCGATAGCTCAACGATCCGTGTCAAGGTTCCCTACAACGAGGATGGCTACCGATTCTCCGTGGAGTTTGCCCCGCAGCTCTTCACCGCCTACAACAACGGCAATAACAAGCTGACCACCGATCCCTCCTCCGGGCAGTCGGTACACACCGAGCCCAAGAATTCGATGCTCGTTTTTGCGAACCCGCAGCTCTCAGGCGCGGCCTCAGACCAGCTCATTCCCAGCGAGAAAGACGGAACGATCTACCGCCCGGAGCCCGGGTTGGTCAATAATCTCAACGACACCACGGCGGAGATTATCTATTTCGAACCGGGCGTCTACTACATGGGATCCGATTACCACGCGGTGCTTCCAGAGAACGTCACGTGGGTCTATCTCGCTCCCGGCGCATACGTTAAAGGCGCGTTCAAGTTCCTGGAGGGCGAGAACCAGCCATCCTACAAGGTGACCGGTTACGGAGTTCTCTCCGGGGAGATGTACGTCTACGAACCCGACACCACCAATGGTTACCAGCACAACGAGCGGGACAATTGCCATGTGGACTGCGTGAAGATGCTCCAGTTCGAATCCTCCAACACCGGCCAAACTCTCGACCTCCATGGCATTACGGTCGCTAATCCTCCCTACCATTCCTTCGTTATCTATGCGCACGAGAACGGCGAGGAGATCCAGGCTGATCTCTCGATGACCGTCGAGGGGTACAAGCAGGTCGGCGCCTGGTATTGGCAAACGGATGGACTCGAGTTGTATCGCGATTCGACCATGAAGAATACCTTCTTCCATTCCAACGACGACGTCCTCAAGCTCTACCATTCCAATGTCACCGTTGATAACACGGTCATCTGGAAGAACGAGAATGGCCCTGTTGTTCAGTGGGGATGGACGCCTCGCGATATCGACAACGTCCAGGTGAGCGACACCGACATCATCCACAATCGGATGTACTGGAGCGACGTCAAAACCAACGCCTGCGTCTTCAACTCCTCATCGCACTGGGAGGGTGGAGATATCAATCGCGGAGACCCTGCCACAACGGTCAAAAACATGACCTTCACCGACACCCGCGTGGAGGGGGCCGTCAACTGCGCCATTCGCGTCTATTCCCTGTCGAACCTGGAAAACATCACCATCGACGGTTTCGCAATCGATGAATGGAACAATCTGCCCCTGTCCGCCCAGGTCAGCCTCTTTAAGCGTTACACCGACCGCGCCGGGACACCCGTGACCATCGGTAACGAAGTGTCGGATGGCAACGGTCTCAGCCTGCACAACTACACCGTGGGTGGGGTCCCCATCCTCAAGGCCGGAAACAACTGGGCCGACGACGAACTTGGGCGGCTCGGTTTCGACGCCGATACCTGGGAGGGCTGGAACGCCACCGCCGATGACGAGCCTACTGGCCCCGCTCCTTCCCTTGCGGTTGACGGCCTGACAGACGGTTCAACCTTGGATTCTCGACATGTCACCATTTCAGGAACCAGTGACGCCGAGCAGGTAACAGTGCGTATCAATGGTGTGGAGACGGACGCTCCATTAACCGATGGCACATTCGCCATGGATGTCACGCTTCCCAACATCTCCAACCGCATCGTCGTCACCGCAACCGGAGCCAACGGCGTCATGGCCGTAGGGCGTTATACCGTCAATGTCTACGGCACGAAGATTGGCGAGCTGACCGACCCCACCGGGGACGATAATGGCCCCGGTAGTTACACATATCCCACCGACGGCGCGTTCAACTCCGGCAGTTTCGACCTCACGAAGTTCCAGGTGTTCGACGACGGCGACACGATCCGCTTTGTCACCAGCGTTGCGTCCGACATCCAGAATCCCTGGGGTGGCAACGGCATGAGCACACAGCGGGTGAACATCTATCTGCGCGACGGTGAATCGACCACAACCACGCCCCTGTTGCCGGGCACGAACATGTCTGCAAGCGGGGCATGGACGCACGCCATTGTCGCCGTCGGGCGGGACCAAGAGGCGCAGTTTGGAAATGCCATTTTTGGTTCCGATCTTGAGCGAATCTCGGATGTGGCGCTGGACGTCGATCCAAGCGGACACATCATCACCAGTGTGCCAGCCAGTGCTCTCGCTGGTATTGACCTACAGAACGCGCAGTATCAGGTCTCCATGCTCAGCCATGCCGAGCTGGGTGAGGGTATCGGAAACGTGCGGCCGGTCTACAGCGCAGAGTGCGCGCAGGGCCTGAACGGGTGCCCATCCTGGGTCGGGGCATACCGTATTGGTGGAGGCGCAGGTGAGCCATCCGACGAGCTGGAGTCGAAGGACACGGATACCTCGGATTCCAATGCCCTGGACATCATCTCCGGGGAACACGATCAGGCGAGCGTTATGGATTGGCACGCGGGGGCCGTCGTCGTTCCCTACGTATCTCTCGCGGACGTGACACCTCCAAACGATGCCACCCCGGTTCCCACGGCGGACGGCAACGTGTTCTTTGCCGACGACTGGGCGCAATCGGTTGCCCGCACAGCAATGAAGATCGCCACAGCCGACGAGATCCTTGTCGGTGACTTCAACGGAGACGGCGTGGACACGCTCGCACTTCGCACGGGCAACACATATACCTTGCTGGACACCAACCGTAGCGGGTCAAACTCCCTCGAGGTGAGCGTAGGAACAGGTCACGAACACGCCGTCGTCGGTGATTTTAATGGTGATGGTTATGACGACCTGGCGCTACGTGCCGCAGATTCGAATCGTTTCGATATCCACTACAACCTGGAGGGAATCATCAATACCGAAACGGACAGCTCCCTCGCCTTCGGGCGGGCGAGCGACGTGCCCGTGGCGGGAGATTGGAATGGGGATGGCACTGATTCCTTGGCTGTCCAGCGCGGTTCGACGTTCTTCGTCAGCAACACCCTGACCGGCGGAGACGCCGAGACAACCTTCATCTACGGACGTCCAGGCGATCGTGCCTTGGCTGGCGACTTCGACGGTGACGGCGCGGATAGCCTCACGATTCTCCGCGGCAACAACGCCTTTGTTCGAAACAGCTTGTCCGGCGGCAACGCTGACGCACAGCTCCACTTCGGGCGCACCAACGATGTGCTTGTCGCGGGTGACTGGTTCGGTGAGGACGTAGACACCTTGGCCGTCTATCGTCCTTAAGAACAGGTGTTCGCAGGGCCTGACGTAGATCATGGAATGCGATATCCCACATGAGAATCCCGCCCGTGGGTTACCCACGGGCGGGATTCTTTGCTGTCACCACTATCAGTTGTCCACGTGGGCACCCGGGCATTTCCCGCAGCCGGGGACTCCTTCACCACCACCCTTCCCGGCTCGCACCGGAAAGCCCCGTAAACTGGTGAACCATGGTTGCACCTCTCCTTTCTGTTCGCAACGTCCGCGTCGGCTACGGTCCCATCACCGTTATCAAGGGTCTGGACTTGGACCTCGCTCCAGGAGAGGTGGTGGCCGTCACCGGCTCAAACGGTTCAGGAAAATCGACTCTCCTTCGTGGCCTCGCCGGTTTTCAACCGATGGAGTGTTCATCGTTTACGATCTCTGGACAGCCCGCCGCACCCGATAGCGATCTCCATCGTGATGTGACCTATGCCGTCATGGACGAGTGGATGTGGCTGCGTGGCATGACGGTCCGCGATCATTTCGAGGTGTTCCACGAAGAAAGCTCGCTGTGCGATCCCGAGCAGGCCCTCACCGAATTTGGCGTTCTCAATCTCGCCGACCGCATGCCCCATTCCCTCAGCTCGGGCCAGCTCCGGCGCGTGACACTGGCATCACTTCTCGTCCGACCGTGGCGCATTCTGTTCATCGATGAACCCGAGCAACGCCTTGACGAGGAGTACCAGGGCATTCTTGCTGGCATCCTCGAGCGCTATCTCGGCGACCGTGCGGCTATCATCGCCACCCACGCGGCTCCACTGCTCGGCAGCGTGGTCACCCAGGTCCTTCACCTGGACGGCAGCCCTTCGCCTCACGCCCGGACGGTGCGCTAACTATGGAACGGGAGTCTCGCTGGAGTGACATCTGGTATTGGTTGTTGAGCTTTACGGTTTTGGCTTCCTTATGGGTAAGCACTGCCAACGCCGTCAGCCCCTCGGTAACGGGTTTTCTTCTCAGTCGTGGCACGGATAGTTCGCGGGCACTCGCCGCGATCACCCTGATCTTTCTTCTCTCTCAACTCTTGAGTATCGCCCGGTTTGCCGGGCCGCTACGCGCCTCCCATGCCGAGATCGCTTGGCGCACGTACGAAACCCGCCCGTTTCAGCAACTCTTGCAGATTCTCGGCATTAATTTTCTTATCGTCTTCCTAGCGGGGAGCCTCATGGCCACCTTCGCCTATCACCTCGGTTGGAGCATCACCGAGATCGCGGTTCTGGCAACCGCTCTTGTTGTTATCGCTCCAACAGCTGTGGGATTAGGCGCTGCTATTCAGCGTGGTAGCTACAATTCTGTACCGCGTTGGCGGCTCATGCGTGCCGACGCCAACGCCAACGGTGCACTCATGAGCGTCTTGACTTTGGATGGGGCCGCCCTTCGCCTCGCCTCTCACCTGCGTGATTCAGGACGACGACGGCGCCTCGCAACCCGTTCGTCTTCACCCGCTATCCGGCTCTTCACCATTACGTTACGCCGCATATTGGGGCAGATTGGGAAGAGCTTTTTCGCCGTTGCCGTGATCACCGTGGTCTCGATGATCTGGGGACCCACAAGTTTCACCATGATCCTTGTTCTGGTGTCAGCCATCATCGTTGCTGTGGCAGCAGCGGGCCCCTGGTGTGATTGGGTTTCAGAACCACGAATACGCTACGGGTTTGCCCGTTTAGGTGGAAAATCTAGCCCCGCGGTACTTCTCGGTTCAGCATTCTGGCCGACGCTCTATCTTGTAGCGAGTATGACCGCCATAGCCCTCCGCCTCCCTCTCACCACCGTGACCTCCGTGTGGTCATGGCTAGCATGGGGTCTCATCGCCCTCATCCTTCCCCTCTACGTGCTCACGGCCCGCGGCGTGGCAGCACTCCGCAGCGCTACCGGACGCGAAGGCCAGGACATCATCAATACTCCTGAACTGGGCCCAATACCGGTGGGGATTATCAGGCGACTCACTGCGGGCTGGATGGGTGGCGCCGTCGTCGTTATTCTCTCTGTGTTCTCACCGGAGCTTGCCGCGGCAGTACTCGCCGTCAACCTGGCCGCCGCATTCCACAGTTACCATCAGTTAGCGCAGGCAAGAACAACCAATTAACATCTTTGAGGAATCACCCCTCTGTGTGGGCATAGGACGTCAGTTTCTGCCCCGCATCAGGCCCGCAATGTCACGCATCCACGTGGCAAAACACCCCATTCCCACACATCCCCACACCCGTACATTGCCCGTGATTCACCACACTTTGGTCACGGATAGTCACAGGTTTACTAGGACGTTAGTCTTAGTCTCATGCATGAGACATCGTCCTCCACGAAGCGTCCCCACGTCGTTGTGATCGGTGGCGGCTTCGCCGGCCTCTCGGTCGTTCGCAAGCTCAAGAATGCCGACGTCGACATCACGCTGATCGATCGCCACACCTACAACACCTTCCAGCCGTTGCTCTACCAGGTTGCAACCGCCGCCCTGAACCCAGGTGACGTCACCTGGTTCCTGCGCGCGGTGCGCTCCGGCCAGCAGAACGTACGATTCCTCCGCGGAACCGTTCTTTCTATGAATCACGAGACCCGCCTCATCGAGCTCGACTCGAATATTACGGTGAAGTATGACTATCTCGTCATCGCCACCGGCGTGGCTGCCAACTTCTTCGGCATCCCCGGCGCCGAAGAGTTCTCAATGCCGCTCTACCGCCGCTCCCAGTCGCTCCGCCTGCGCGACAAGCTCTTCACCGAGCTTGAGGATACTGCGGTGAATAACGACGATCGTTATCTCCGTATCATCGTTGTTGGTGGTGGACCCACCGGAGTTGAGACCGCCGGCGCTCTCGCAGAGATGCGCAACTACGACATGCCCGTTACTTACCCGGAGCTCGATCCTAAGAAGATTGAGATCACTCTGGTCGAGATGGGCCCGAGCGTTCTCGGCCCCTTCCACGAGGATCTTCGCGAGTATGCCCAGAAGTCGCTGCAGAAGCGCGGCGTCGTGCTGCGTCTCGAAACCGCGGTGAAGGAAGTTCGCGCGGATGGCGCCGTCGTCGAGCACAAGGGTAAGCAGGAGTTCCTCGAAGCCCCCATCGTCGTGTGGGCTTCCGGCGTTGCCGCCCCCGCCGCCATTAAGGAGTGGGGGCTGCCCCAGGGCCGTGGAGGCCGTATTGAAGTTGATGAACACCAGCGTGTGCGCGGCTTCAACAACGTCTTTGCCGTTGGTGACGTCTCCGTGAACCCCGACGATGCCCTCCCCCAGCTCGCTACGCCCGCTATTCAGGGTGGCAAGCACGTCGGTGAAGTCATCAAGGCCACTGTGGAAGGCAAGCCCGAGCCCAAGCCCTTCAAGTACCTGGACAAGGGAACGATGGCTACGATTGGCCGCGCGTCGGCAATCGCCCAGATCAAGGGCCTGCCCCGCCTCAAGGGCTTCCCGGCATGGATCATCTGGGTGGGGCTGCATATCCAGCAGCTCATGTCCAACCGCAACCGCTTCTCGGCAATGACGAACTTGGCTGTCAAGTACATCATGTCGCGTAGCCACAGCGCCATCGTGGGCGAGACCCCGCTCATCGCTTCGCGTCGCGCACGGGTCATCGACTCGTATCCTTCGAATTCCTCGTCCGCAACAAGCGCTGAGTAATCATCGGATGCCCGCTTAACTGGTAATTCAACATACAGTGGTGCCCCTCCAACCATCAACGTTGGAGGGGCACCACTGTGAAGAGCTAAGTTGCGAGCTTGCCCGCAGGAGACCGCGGCTCTAGCTAACCAACCGAGTAGGCAGAATCAGCGCGTGGCAGCCTTCAGCGGAACCTCGGGATCCGGCTGGTGCGTGATCCGGTTGCGCAGGTCGCGGCGCACAATTTCAATGCTCCACAGCCAGATAATGTGACCGAAGCACTCGGAGAAGTGCTCCTGCCAGGGCTGATCCCACGGTGCGGGAACGGTACCCATGGCGGGCATCAGCAGCACGTGGAAGAAGATCCATAGGAAGAAACCGAAGGCGGCACCCTGCCACAGCTTGATGGAAGGATAACGCTCAGCAACGATGCAGTAGAAAACGCCGAAGAAGATGGCGAATCCGAAGTGGATGATGAACGAGGAGATCGGCAGATCCCAACCGTTGAAGTGGATGGTAGCGCGAGCGATATCCTCGGAGAAACCAATCTGCTCAAGCAGGGTCTGAGGAGGGTTGACGGCGTTGCGCTCGGGAGTACGGGGAGGGAACGGGACCTCCCAGCCGAACTTCACGATCGCGGAGAATGCACCGGCAATAAGACCGACGAGCAGTGCAACAGGATAGTTACGGCGGGATGCTTCCGTTGTCGCCAAGAGTTTAGACATCATCTTCCCAATCTGGATTGATTCTTGTTTCGACAAGTATCTTCGCACGTCAGAGCCCGTGCTTAATAGCTAATTATGCGTGAATAGTCCCATGCCCAACCCGAGACTTCTTGCCCTTTTTCCAGATCTTTCACAGCTTTTTGTGACTGAGAATATACGTGTTAATTCTGGCCCAGAGCTGTGTCAAATGACCTTAGGCTCTATGTGGAAGCCCCGGGAAGTTTCTTCTCCTCCGGCCTTGTGTGCGCGATAACAGTGGGTCTTGTACGGCAAGTCGATAACTGTATCTTTTCCAAGACCCAACTCCTCAAAGAGCACCGTGAGATGGCGATCCACACGCTCCTTCTCTTCGGGCTCGGACGTAATATACGGACTACGTGAAGACACAAGATGCCGCAGTGTCCCCGCCGTCATCGGCATACTCCACTCGACCACGGTGTGTTCTAGCGCTGTGAAGGGCGCGCCCACCCTGACGTCGTCGGCCTCAATCAGACGCTCAGAGGCGGACCCTCCAATAATTTCAGCGTAACGCCTCACCCAGGGCACACTCACGTCGCGGGAATTCCACAGCAGGCCAAGAACCCCATCCGAAGTAAGCACTCGCCCTACTTCGTGCGAGGCTCGAAGAGGATCGGTCCAATGCCACGATTGTCCAAAAAAGACGGCGTCGCACGAACCGTCAGAAAGTGGAATTTCCTCGCCACGTCCTTCCATCGTTTCGACACCCGGGACCACCGCACGCAGCTGTACGAGCATGTTGGGATCAGGATCGATGGCGACGACGGCGTCGTTAACCTCGCGTAACACACGTGTCAGTTTTCCCGTACCCGCACCGATATCGGCGAAGCGGAGTGGGCGATTCCCTTCCGAAACCGTGAACGCCTTCTCCCCTAGGAGTTCCAGCACCCAATCGACGGCAGCGCGTGGATAGCCGGGACGAGCCGCTTCGTATACCCCGGATTGCGAGCCAAAGGACAAAGCTTGAGTATGACGGTCCACCATGGTCAACGTCCTTTTCGTTATCGAAAGTACCTGAGAGGTTCTGTCAGCAGGCCATGGCCTATTGGCGGAAGCTCTTATTCGGTTGTCAAACGGGCAACATGCAACGTGAGGTAGGACAGTTCGTCGTCGGTAATCTGGACTCCCAACCGCAGCTCCAACAAGCCCTGGATATGCAGCGCCGCCTGGAACGCCTCCGGGAAGGCATCACGGATGGTGGTGGTCAAGCGCCGCGGCTGGTCATCCAATTGTTTGTCCGCATGAGCGCGAACAAAAAAGTAGCGGAGGTGCGTAATGAATCGGGCGGCGTTGAGAGAGTCTGTCTCGAACTCTCGATCAAACGCGGAACTCAATACAGCGAAAATCTGGGTGAAGATCTCCGTCATCTGGAAGGTCTTGGAAAGATCGCCGGTCTCGAACTGTATGGCGTTGACGAGGTGCATCGTGATGGCGACGGCTTCGTCGTCGGCAATAGCAGCGCCCGAATACTCCCGAATGATGATGACAGCCTTACGCGCCACCTCGTATTCCTTGGAGTACAGGTGGGAAACCTCAGCCTTGAGAGGGTGACCCATTTCGATGCCGGAACGCACCCGTTTCACCGCAAACGCGATGTGATCTGCCAACGTAATAATGACACTTTGGGGAAGAGATGTTCCGAGATCGTGCTCAGCAAGAGTATGGATCTCGCGAGCGACTTCGATGTATTCCGGGGGAACATCCACTAAATAGGTGCTCAGGTAGCTAATATCGTTCTCGGCGTCCGGGACGAAAACCTGCACAATCTTGCCCGTGTCGAGAGAGTCACCGGGCTTTCGAGAGAAGCCCACACCCCGTCCAGTCACGATCACTGTTCCGCGGTGGGGATCTTCGGCCATCACAACGTTATTATTGAACACCCTGAGGACTTTCATGCACCACCCCTCCCACTTCCAGTCTCCTTCTTATTGTGGAGCTAGCTGTACGTGCTAACGATTCGTTCGGCGGACGTTTAGTTCATCTGAAGTGCGAAAAGTTCTCACCGCAGACATTACGCCATCATGCCACTAGTTGCGGTCAATCACGACACTACGCCCGCACTCGATGGGACCCGGCCCAGCGCCAGCGGTCAGCTAGCAAGGCCGGGTCCACATCACACGTGATCAGTCGATATCAGCGAGGTTGTCGCCGTTGGTTGCGCACACCTGCTGGTACCAGAAGAAAGAATCCTTCCGGTAGCGGCCCAGATCGAGCATGTCGAACTCGTCGCGATTGACGTAGATGAAGCCATAGCGCTTCTTCATGCCCTCGTGGGTAGAGATCAGGTCAATCGCCGACCACGGGTTATAACCAATCACCTCGACGCCGTCGGTCACAGCCTGCTGGATCTGCTCAATGTGATCGCGCAGGTAGTTGATGCGGTAGGAATCGTGGACCTTGCCATCTTCCAACTTGTCGTACGCTCCAAGGCCATTTTCCGTGACCAACAGGGGCAAATGGTAGCGGTCCCACAGTGCACGGAACGTATTACGGAAACCGATGGGATCGATCTCCCAGCCGAACTCTGTCTTGGGAAGGTAAGGGTTGGAGACAGGCTCGTACATGTTTGGCTCGACCGCCATGATCTGCTGGTCTCCGCGAGTGGCATCCGTGATCGAAGGATCAGGCATCTTCACCGTGGCAGTGACATAGTAGTTGAAGGCTACAAAGTCAGGCTTTCCGGCTTCGAGGATCTCCATGTCGCCCTCTTCAATAACCGGGGTGGCATCCATCGACTCCAGCCACGACCACACCGCAGTGTTGTACCGGCCATACACGCCCGCGTCGAGGTAGAGCCAGTTGCGGACAGAGTTGAAGTTGTCCGCAGCGAGGATATCCTCCGGATTGCAGGTAGCTGGGTAGGCCAGACCAATGTTCGGGGCCGGGCCAATCTTGGCCTTGGGGAGCGTCTCGTGGCAGGCAATCATGGCCTTGGCCTGGGCCAAGAGCATGTGGTGGTTGGCCTGGTAGATGTCACGCTTTGGACTGCCGGGTTTGACGGTGCCGAGGATCTCGCCGGCCAGAATCATCATGTTCTGCTCATTGATGGTGAGCCAGTAGGTCACCTTCGAGCCGTACTCGGCGAACAGAACCTTGGCGAAACGCTCGAAAGCATCTACAGTGGCTCGGTTACCCCAGCCGCCCTTCTTGTCAAGGGCGAGTGGCAGATCGAAGTGGTACATCGTGATGATGGGCTCAATGTTGTTGTCAAGGAGCGCATCGATAAGACGGTGGTAGAAGTCGATACCTGCCTGGTTGATCTCGCCGTCGCCGTCGGGAATGATGCGGGTCCACGCAATGGAGAAGCGGTAAGACTTGAGCCCCATATCGGCGAAGAGCTCCACATCCTCCAGGTAGTGATGGTAGTGATCCGAGGTGACTTTGAAGTCCGAAACACCGTCGGGAGTAGGGTGAACGTCTTGAACAGAGGGACCTTTACCGTCCTCGTCCCACGCACCTTCGACCTGGTATGCGGACGTTGAACCTCCCCACAGGAAACCCTTGGGGAACGGCTTGAGGGTCTGGTGACGCATGGAAACTCCTTGTCTATCGCCGCGCGGTACTGTTGCCTGCGACTTCTGAGATGAGCGGATATAAGAGATGCCAAGGGCGCTTGCTGACGCGCGCCTGAGAGAAGAGGGCGGTGCCTCACGTCATGGAGACACCGCCCTCGGGAGTATTAGATCTCGATATCGATGGAGGCGTCTCCAGCCACAACCGGGCCGGAAGCCGTCGGAGTTACGTTCGAGAGCTTCTTGGTATTGGTAACGACGACGATGACGGTGGTGTCATAGCCCGCGGCCTTCACCTTGTCGAAGTCGACGACGGCGAGGGGCTGACCGGTGCTCACCGAGTCACCCTTCTTCACCTTTGCTTCGAAGCCGTCGCCCTTCATGGCAACGGTGTCGATGCCGATGTGGACGAGAACCTCGACGCCGTCGGCGGTCTTGATGCCGTAGGCGTGGCCGGTGGGGAAGACGGTTGCGACAGTACCCGAGACGGGCGAGACCACGGTGGCCTCTTCAGGCACAACACCCACACCAGCGCCAAGAGCACCGGAGGCGAACACCTTGTCATTGACCTCGCTAATCGGAACCTGCTGGCCCTTCACCGGGGATGCGACCTTGACCAGGGTGCCAACAGCGAGAGCCGTCTTGGCAGGAGCCGGAGCTGCAGCGACCGCCGAGGGGGCCGCATCGACCGGAGCCGCAACGGGGGCATCGTCAGGCTGATCGTTGTTCTTGTTCACACCGAAGAACAGGGTGAGGATGAAGGCAACGGCCATACCAACAACAATGCCGATAACCTGCATCGCAAAGCTACCAACGTTGAGGTAGGTGGGCAGTGCGATAAGTGAGGGGATAGCGAAAACGTCGGAAGCACTGCCACCCATCGCAGCAATCGCACCACCGATAGCGCCACCGGCGAGACCGAAGAAGAATGGCAAACGCATTGGGAGGTTCACACCGTAGACGAGTGGCTCGGTTACACCGGCGAGAACACCGGAGACGGCAGCGGGGCCAGCGACCTGACGGCGCTTCTTGGAACGGGTGCGGATAAAGACCGCGATACCAGCGGCAGCCTGAGCAAGCACAGCCGCCGGAAGCGGGCCGGAAAGCAGCGAGTAGCCCTGCACCGAGAGGTCGTTCACCATGATCGGGACGAAGCTCCAGTGCATACCGAAGATCACGAGAACCTGCCAGAGGGCACCCATTGCGGCTCCACCAAGCCATGGGGCGAAGTGGAAGAGCGCATTGATACCGTCAGAGATCCATCCAGACAGAGTCATGGTGATCGGGCCAACCACGATGAGGACAAGCGGAACCATAACGAGAACGGTGACCAGCGGGATGGTGAAGTTGCGGATCATACCCGGAAGCTTGGAGAGCCACCTCTCCAGATGCGACTGCATCCACACGGCGAAAATGATCGGAACCACGGAGGACACGTAGCTCATCATGACGACGGGGATGCCGAGGAAGTGCACCGGCGAGCCATCGTTGAGGGCGACGATATTGGGGTACACAAGGGCGCCAGCAATGGCGATGGCCGTGAACTGGTTGGCCTTGAAGAAGCGCGCCGAGGTCACAGCCAGCATGATGGGCAGGAAGTGGAAGGTGGAATCAGCCGCCGCGTTGATAATGGTGTAGTTCTGTCCCAGCGGATCTAGCAGCTCAAAGGTGGTGAGAAGAGCGAGGAGCGCCTTGATGAGACCGGTACCGGCGAGAGTCCACAGGATCGGCGAGAAAATCTTGGCGATCATGTTGATGAACTGGTTGAAAAGGTTGCCCTTCTCTTCATCTGCCTCGACGGGAGCGGAGGCGGCAATACCCGCCAAATCAGTGAAGTGGCCGTAGACAATCGGCACATCGTCACCGATAACAACCTGGAACTGGCCACCGGCCTCCACAACCGTGATGACGCCTTCCATCGCTTCGATGGCAGGCTTGTTGACCTTATCCATGTCCTTGATCTTCAGGCGGAGCCTGGTAATGCAGTGAGCGGCACTGGACACGTTGTCCTTGCCTCCCACCTCCTTAAGGATTCGGCTAGCCAAATCCTTGTAGTCGACCTTTGCCATGAGGGTCCTCCTTGAACCACATAGTCGTTATGCGCAAGGGATCTCGTGATCCCAGGGCCACGTTACTCGATAAAAACAAAAAGACCTGAGCTCGTCACGGTACACACATACCGGCGATCTCAGGTCTTGCCTCATCGGAGTAACAACCCTGTAGAACCGAAGTCCTAACGCGTGAGAATACCCGCCCCCATATCTTGAGTCAATACACCACAAGTAGTTGACATTTCAAAATTGAACGTAATACGCTCCCAGCGTTGCCCCACCCCGCGCAACACAACCAGCGGAATTCCACTCTCACACCACCGGTCGCTCCATAATTAGATGGGCACCGTAGCAACGAAGCTAGACGGAAGACTCAAATAAATGAAGAAGAAATTCGCCGCGCTGAGCGCCGGCATCCTTTCTGCCGCCCTCGCCCTGAGTGGCTGCTCTAACGCCTCCGATGCCGATACCTCCGGACCATCCGAAGGCACTCAGACCTCCGAAGCAGCAGCTGCCGATACCGATGCACTAACCCTCTACATCGTCCGCCACGGCAAGACGATGCTCAACACCACTGACCGCGTCCAGGGTTGGGCGGACGCACCACTCACCCCAGCGGGCGAAGAAGTTGTGGAAGCTGCCGGACGTGGCATGGCTGATATCGAGTTCCAGTCCGCCTATGCCTCCTCCAGTGGCCGCGCCTACCAGACGGCTGAGCTCATTCTTGAGCAAAGCGAGAAGTCCAGCGATCTCACCGTCGTCCATGATGATCGCCTCCGCGAGTTCAACTTCGGCACCTACGAGGGCGATCTCAACCACACAATGTGGCAGGACATCGCGGACGACAAGGGCGTCACCTTGGAAGAGTTCATGGCGAACGTTGATCCCAAGGAATTTGCTGACACCGTGGCCAAGCTGGACAAGGCCCGTCCGGAGAGCGAAGGTAACTGGCCCGCAGAGGATTACGACACCATCGTCACTCGCCTTGATGCTGGCCTCACTGACATTGTAAAGACCGAGGCCGCCAAGGGCGACGGAAACGTGCTCATCGTATCCCACGGTCTGTCGATCATGGCGCTGCTTAAGCACCTGTTCGGAGACGACATGCCCGAGGCCAGTGGCGTTGCCAATGCCTCGGTCACCATCATCGAATACAAGGACGGCAAGTACAAACTGAAGTCCTTCAACGACGAGTCCTACATCGAAAAGGGCCAGAAGTAACCCCAACTTCAGACCTTGTCGGTCGAAGAAGCCTCTTGTGGTTGAACAGGTGGGGCCGGTGCCTAATGGGGCACCGGCCCCACCGTCGTTTTTGGGTATTACCGAAGGAACTTTCCGCCCATCAGCCAAAGGAACTCACTACCCACCACCCCATATGTACGAACGTACGCATTGGGTGGTAAAGTACCTAGTTGTCAGCGAGTTCTCCTCACGCCACGTATACACATGAGAGAAAGCACATCACATGCCACGCATCATCTTCCTTGACGTCGACGGAACACTCGTGGATTACAGAAATCAGCTACCGGAATCTGCGGTCCAGGCCATCCAGCTCGCCCGAAAGGCTGGACACCGCGTCTACCTGACCACCGGGCGCAGCCGCGCCGAGATGTACCAAGAGCTGTGGGACATCGGCATTGATGGAATGATCGGCGGCAACGGCTCGTACGTTGAAGATCAGGGCGAGGTGGTCATGCATCAGACCTTGACACTCGACGAATGCACAGCCATCGTGGATTGGCTGAACGAACGAGGCCTCGCCTTCTACCTCGAAGCCAACTCGGGGTTATTCGGAAGTTCAGACTTCCGAGAGGCCGCCTTGCCCGCCACACGGGCCTACATTGCGGGCAAGGGACGCGCCGACGCCTCCTCCGTGACCGTGGATAACGTGTTCCCCGAGATGATCTATCGCGCCAATCTATATCGCGACGATGTCAACAAGATCAGCTTCATCCTCCGCGACTACCAGGACTTCCTCGACGCCAAGGAAGCTTTCTCCCAGTTGAAGGCGGGCACCTGGGGCGGACGAGGTGCACTGGCCCTGTTTGGAGACCTCGGAGTTGCAAACATCGACAAGGCGCACGCGGTGGACGTGCTTCTTGCCCACCTTGGCGCATCCCAAACTGACACGGTTGCCGCCGGTGACGCCGCCGTCGACATCCCAATGCTCGAGTACTGCGCGGTCGGAATCGCGATGGGTAATGCCTCCGATGACGTCAAGGAGATCGCAGATTATGTGACCGCAGACGTCGAAGATGACGGACTCTACCAGGCGTTCGAGCATCTCGGACTCCTGGGCTAAGAACATCCAGCTACTGCGGGGCCAAGCTGTGACAAGAGCTTGGCCCCGTTCGTTCCTACCCCACTGGCCTTACGCCACAGCCCTCACGCTGCAAGCTGCAGCTCCTTCTTACGATGAACGGCAGCGCCAATCCATAGCATTGCAGCACCAAGCAACGCCCAGGCGAGGAGAATAAACCAATAGTCGCCCGTGGCCGCGTTCGGGAAGAAATTCGTCCAACGAAGCAGATGGATCAAGGCACTGTTGGGCATATAAGACCCGAGAGTCCCCCACGGGCTCACAAGGAACTCCGACGGCACCATAAACCCACCCCACGGATTCGCGAAGAGCACGATCGTGAGGGCACCAAGTCCAAGTCCGCCCTTACCACATAGGGCTCCCATCCCGGTGATGAAGAAACCAATGGCCAAAGTTCCTGCCGCGAGCGCGGCCGCATTAAGCACATAGCTTCCGGGCAGGATGTCGAACCACGGACCGAGTATTGCCGCACCCGCCAGACCTGCCGTCAGTGCAGCCGCAACAAGCGTTGCGGCGCGTTGCAGCGGCCGCTTAACCAGAAGGAATCCGACGATTGATCCCGCGAGTCCCCCGATAAGGGCCGGAATGAGGGTCAAATTCGCCATTCCCGCGGCAGTTCCGCCAGGCACGATATCCGTGACAGTGACAGTGACCTTTTGGCCAGTTTGGGCCATTTTCTCCTGGATTCCCTGAGCCATCTGAGAGAAGAGCTGCGCGGTCTGTGGACCGCCAGCACTCGCAGTCAGTACCTCAATTCCCGCAGGAGTAACGACGACGGCGCCCGACACCTCAGCCTCCTCGATGGCAGCTACCGCATCTTCCCGGGTGTCCACACTGGTGACAGTGAACATGTCTTGTTCCCCGGACTGCAGCATGTCCGCCATACCATCACGCATCTTCTCGGGTGCCGAGACGGCAATATCAATATTGTGGGGTGCAGCCGTTGTCATCGGCCACAGGAATGCCATGACCATGACGCATGCGGCTAGGGCAACACCCATTCCGACAATGCTCGCCTTGACCCATTCGCGGGTTCGCCCCCGGCGAGGCTCAGCGATCCCACCATCATTCGATCGGTTCTCAACAGCAACTGACATCTTTCTCACTCCTCATGTCGCCATGTCTGATTGCCTGATCATAAAACTCAACAGGCATTGAGTTCAACAGGTGTTGAATTTACTATCGCTGGTAGGCTATGACAATCAGCACAGGCGCCGTCGTCGTGAAAACAGACGCTAAAGGAGGAAAGGTCATGGCCGAGGAGCAAATCACCAGAAACACGCAACTCCACGGAGCCACAACCTCCAAAATTTCGGGTGAGCAGGTGTCCCACACGACAGATGATTCCCGTCGGTCACCATCGGGAAAGCGCGGCGGTCGCCGCCCAGGAAACCAGTCGACGAAGAAAAAGATCCTCGATGCAGCAATCGATATCTTTGCTGAAAACGGCTATGACAAATCATCGCTACGCTCGATTACCTCACGCGCCGGAGTTGACGTGGCACTCGTCAAACACTTCTTTGGCGGTAAAGAAGGCCTCTTCGAAGCGGCCGTGATACGGCAAGCTGAGACCTCTCTCGAACTACTCGCCCAAGCGCAGAACTCAGATGCTGATCCCAGCCGCCGGATTGCCGAAATCTACGTGTCCATGTGGGAAGACGATCCAACAGCCGCCACAATACGAGCGCTTTTTCGAGCAATTCTGGAATCTCCGCAGAACAAAGAACGGCTACGGGCGGTCGCCACGTCCTACATTGAGAAAGCTCTTCTGCCGGCATTCCAGGAAACCGTCGGCTCCCCCTCCACACTGCGTACTCAGACTCTCGCCGCAGAACTCATGGGACTCGGAGTAGCCCGCTATATCCTGCAGTTCCCCCCACTATGTGAAGCGTCCCGTGAAGAAACCGTCGAGCTGATCATCCCTCTCATCCAGCTACATCTTGAACAGAATTCACCGGATTCTTGGGATAAATAGTTAAAGCCTCGGGAGCCCTGTTTGAAACCCGCTTCGCAACCGGGTTAGAAAACCGGCCCCACCACCGGGTTGGAAAGCTTCCCAATTCCTTCGATCTCAACGTCAACCACATCGCCGTCGCTCAGTTGACTCACTCCCGCGGGCGTGCCAGTAAGGATGACGTCACCAGGGAGCAGCGTAAACGCGTGGGAGACGAAGGAGATCAGCTCTCGCACAGAGTTGATCATGAGTGCCGTGGACTCGTTTTGTTTAGTCACACCGTTGACACCGCCACGCACACGCAGATCCTCAATATCAAGCCCTGCCTCCGCAAGTTCTCCTGGCGTCACAATCCACGGCCCGAGCGGACAAGCAGTGTCAAAACCTTTGGCCCGCGCCCACTGAACATCCCGCTTCTGAATATCGCGTGCGGACACATCATTGGCGGCGGTGTATCCAAAAATGACACTATCAACGGCCTCGACCGGCACATCCTTTGCCCTCTTACCGACAACCACGGCAAGTTCCGCCTCGTGGTCCACGTGTTCCGACCAACGTGGCAGCACAATCGATTCTCCGTGGCCAATCAACGAGGTGGTGGGTTTGAGGAAGATCATCGGCTCGACGGGTACCTGGTTGCCAAGTTCCTCAACGTGAGCCACGTAGTTTCTCCCGATACCTATGATCTTTGACGGATTGGCAACCGGCGGCAGGAGCCGCACACTCTCTCGGGCCAGTACCTCACCGGTTCGCTCGACTCCATGATGCAACGGGTCCCCTGCAAGAACCTCGATGCCGAGAAAATCGTCCGTTACAAGGCCGAACCGGGCGGCCCCTCCGTTACTGAAGTGAGCAATACGCATACTTCAGCCTAGCGCTCCCGTTCGCCATCAGCGTCGATTTTGCGTGGTCACGGCGATGCGCCCGCACGAGCGAAGTTCAGCCAATAGACTTGACCACTATGAGATACGCAGTGCTCGTGGACGCCGGATACTTCTACGCCGCCTTGGCAACCCGCATATCAGGGTCTTCTTATCGTGGCGCTGTGAAAGTTGATGAAGAGAAACTCATCGGCCGATTGCTCGAGCAAGCCGAAGCCGAGTGTGGCGCCAGCCTGCTACGAGTCCTGTGGTACGACGGCGGCCGTGACGGTCGGCCAGATTCCGACCAACGCCGCATCGGCAACCTCAACGGCGTCAAGCTACGCATGGGTCGCATCAACACCTACGGCGAGCAGAAGGGCGTTGATCTTCGCCTTGGCCTCGATCTCCTTCTCATGGCCGTCAACCATACCGTCGAATTCGCTTACGTTATTTCCGGCGACGACGACCTCACCGAAGCAGTCGAGGACGCCCAGCAGTTGGGCCTACGAGTGAAGGTTCTGGCAGTTCCGCAGGCGGACAATGACGAGGTTCCGTTCGCCGTCGCCCAAAATCTAACTCTCGCCGCCGACGGTGTCCTTCTTATCAACCCCGAATACATCACCGAATCCGTGACGGAAGCACCGAGCATCATCACCAAGCGGGTGGCCGAGGCTCCGATGAAGCCCTCCAAACCCACCCCGGCGATGCTCGCGAAACCGCGCCAGTCCGGTGCAAAGGTCACTCCAGTTCCGCTGCCGCCGCGTAAGGAAGCTACGTTCCCCATCACGTCACACGAGCTCGTTTACTCGTCAACGTGGGATCCCAAGGATATTCCCGAGGCATACTCGGTAGAGATCCCCCACGAGACTATCGAAGAGGTTGCTCGGCGCACGTACACGGTGTGGAACCGCACCGCCTCGGACCAAGATATCTTCGATCTGGCCCGCGACAGGCCGTCGATCCCGCCGGAGATCGACCGAATTCTCCTTGCTGATCTCTCGAATACGTGCGATGTCTACGACATCCCACTCTGGGCGCGGCAGGAATTGCGCGCGGAGTTCTGGAGATCCGTCGACGAAACGGTGTAGGCAATCAGGCAAGTCACTCCGAACCGAGCGTGGTGACGCCGTCGTCGGAAATGGTCGACAAAACCGCGTAGACAATCGGCAAGCCACTCCGTGGCGTCCACGACATTTTATTGTGACTTCACTACGCACAACATGCATACATGTGCAAAGCGGGAGCTTCTAGCATTGCTGAATCATGCTTCCTAACGTTGGCGTACATTATTTGTCAAGAGTCGAGATGGCCATGTGCATCATTGTCAACTTCTCTTTGGACCATTACCCTTTGTAACCATGTCCAAAGCCGAATTTCTTGGTGCGCACCAGGTCGATTCCAGCGAAGAATACATCGAAGTATGGAACGATTTGGTATCACCCCGCGACCTGACGTTGTCGCTCGCCATCTGTGGGGGCGCCACCATCGCAGCCCTAGTCATCGCCACCCTCCTATCCTCCAGTCTGTTCTTCTGGGGTCTTGGTGGCTCCGTCGTCGGTTTTATTATCTGTGCAGTGGCGTTTACGCCCAAGCGCATGGTGCAAATCGTTGACGCGAAGGGGGCTGCCAACGGGCTCACCGAGTCGGCGCTGGCCGCATCGCAGCTCGACACAGACGCTGTGACGGGAGCCGCGCACTGATGGACATCCCTCTCCTTCTCCAGATGCCGATCGCGGCGATTGCCGCGATCCTGCTCTACACCTTCATCGGGTTCATTCCCGGTACCGACGAAACCAGTGTGCTGGTGCCGGTCACCCTCGCCTTGGTTCTCGCCGGTGTGCACCCAATCGTTATTCTCACGTTCTTCATCGCGGCGATCGTCACCCTCGACCTCACCAATGCAATCCCTACCGCTCTTGTCGGGCTTCCAGGTGGCGTGTTGTCCACGCCGATGATGGAACATGCGCTTTATTTGAAGAGCCAGGGCAGGGCGGCCGAGACCATCAAGAAGATGGCGGCGGGAAGCGCAATCGGCACCATCGTGGCGATCCCGGTCAGTTTGCTCATCGCCACCGCGATTACCCCCTACGCCGAGACGCTCCGCCAGTACGGTGCACTACTATTCGTTTTCGGCGCCATCGTTCTCTCGCTGCTCGGCAAGAACCGGCTGCTGTCCCTCCTTGCCATCATCCCCATGTCCCTACTGTTCCAGGGATTGCTCTCGCTCTACCGTGACCGCGGCGTCATCCCTGAGGATGGCAACATCTCGGTGTCATTCTTCCTCGGTATCACGATCGGCCCCATGTTGGTGTCCATCCTCGGCCTCCTCAACCGCAAGAGCCGCGAGGCAATGCCTCGCCGCCAGCCCATCAAGCTGGACATCTCGCGCCAGGACATGGCCGGACAATCCCTTGCCCCTACCAAGATCCTCACCAAGGGAGAGGCGGGCCGCACCGCGGTCTGGTCCCTGGTGTCTACACCGCTGTTCTTCCTCAGCCCAGTCGGACTGGTGTTCCTGCTTGGCAAGGCCGCCGAAGGTCGTACCGGCGATCGCATCACCAAAGCCAACCGGTCGATCACGGCCATGAACGGGCTCGCACACTCCACTTACCTCTCGGGCACAATCATTCCGCTGCTTGCTATTGGAATCCCCCTGTCCCCGGTGGCGATCGGCCCCGCCCAGGCATTGTTTAATGCTCCGCCGGTCCTTTCCCTTGAGAACAACCTGCATCACATGCTGAGCACCGGCCAGTTCATCACAGCTGTAGTTTTCGGTGCGGCACTGGCACTGGTGGCCACCTACATCATCGCCGTCCGGTATTCGTACCAGATCACCTACTTCGTGATGCGCTACATCCCTCACGAGGCAGTTCTCGGACTGTTCGTTGGGTTTATCCTGCTGCTGGCTTACCTGGATGCTGGCGTGGCCAATATCTTCGGCGTACTTCTCGTGGGTATTGCTTGCGGTACTTTCAATAAGCTGGGTGTGGGCTACGGCGTGCAGTTCATGACGCTATATGCTTCTCCTTGGATCGTTCAGAACCTGCTATGAGAAGGAGTTTCGTGACTCCACATGTCGGACTCGGCCATACCGCGGCCAAGATTATCCTCTTCGGCGAGCATTCCGTGGTGTACGGATACCCGGCTATCGCGATGCCGTTGCACTCGCTACGTATGACTGCACACGCTAAACCGGTCGACGACGCAGCCGGCCAGAGCACTCTCACGAGCCTCGGCTGGTCCGGTCCGATGCAGGAGGCTCCCGCTCATTTTGCTAGTGTCCTGCGGGCCGTTGATGTGGCAATGGAGTTCGTGGGTCACCCGGACGCTCCGATCCACATCACCACGGCATCGGATTTTCCGCAGCAGCGTGGCCTTGGTTCCTCGGCGGCTGCCGCCGGTGCCGTTATTCGCGCGATTCTCAACGCTTACGGCGTTTCGGCCACTCCTGAACAGCTCTTCGAGCTCACCCAAGAGGCCGAGCGTATTGCACATGGCCGTCCGTCTGGACTCGACGCTGTCACCACATCGGCCGACTTCCCCGTCCACTTCGAGGCTGGGGTGACGACGAAGTTGGACTTCGACCTGGCAGCCTGGATCGTCATCGCCGATTCCGGGATCGAGGGAAGCACCCGGGAAACAGTTGGACACGTCCGGTCGCTATACGAGAACTCTCCCGAGACCACCCAGCCACGGCTGGCCCGGCTGGGAGCCATCACCGAGGAGGCGATCGAGGGACTCCGCACACGGGATATCGAGGGTTTGGGCGCCAGGATGACCGAGGCGCATGGCCTACTCGGGGAACTCGGCGTGAGTATCCCCAAGCTTGACGCGCTTGTCATGGCGGCTCTTGATGCCGGAGCTGTCGGCGGGAAGCTCACCGGTGGTGGTGGAGGCGGATGCGTTATTGCACTTGCTCAGAGCGGTGAGGACGCTCGGAGAATTGAGGATGCCATGGTTGCCGCCGGTGCCCATGCTGCATGGACACACGCGCCGCTTGCTCGCGAGGTGGTCGCGTGAGCGGCGCCGGGGACAAGGAAGTATCCGTGACGGTTTCCGCCACGGATAGCGCACCGGGCACATTGACCGACAGTGCTACCTCTCCCGCTGCCGGGTTCCGTGAATCCGCGGTGGCTAGTGCGGTGACAAGCACCTCGCCGGGCGAGGCGACTGCAACCGCGCACGCCAACATCGCCCTCATCAAATACTGGGGCAAGGCAAACGACGAACTTATCATCCCCCGCACCTCCAGCCTCTCACTCACCCTCGACGAGCTGTACACGACAACCACGGTGCGGTTTCTTAGTGGCGATGAGACGGGGCTAGACGCCTCTATTGGCGGCAAGGCCGCTGTGGTAGCCACTAATCGACAGGACCGGGCCACACTTGATGGCAAGCCGGTGACCGGGCGCCCCATGGAACGCATTTCCGCACTGCTCGACATCGTCCGTGAACTCGCTGGTATCAGCGCTCCTGCCGAGGTGACCTCACTAAATACGGTCCCCACCGCGGCAGGGCTCGCCAGCTCGGCCTCCGGTTTTGCAGCGCTCGCAGGTGCCGCCGCTGCTGCTGCGGGGTTGGATCTCAGCGAGAAGGAACTCTCCCGGTTGGCTCGGCGCGGCTCTGGATCAGCGTCCCGCTCAATTTTCGGTGGCCTGGCGATCTGGCACGCCGGACACGATGACGAATCCTCCTACGCGGAGCCGCTGGAAGCTGGAGTGAACGGCGGCGCATTCGCCAACGAGCTCGCCCTCATCGTCCTCGTCCTCAACGCCGGCCCCAAGGCCATTTCCAGTCGTGAGGCAATGCGTCTGACCATCGAGACTTCACCAGTGTATGAGCCCTGGATTCGTCAGCATGCCGACCATCTGGCCGAGGCACGGGCCGCCGTCGCCGAGCGTGATCTCACCCGACTCGGCGAGGCCGCAGAAGCCAACGCCCTGGGGATGCACGCCGCCATGCGCGCCTCCACCCCCTCGGTCGACTACCTTAGCGAAGCAAGCCACGCGGCTCTGCGGGCGGTCCGGGACGCCCGCGCTGCCGGATTCCCGGCCTGGGCCACGATGGACGCGGGCCCGAACGTCAAGGTGCTCACCAGCACCGAGCACGCGGAAGCCCTCAACGTCTGGCTCAGCGAACGACTCGACGGATCAGTACCGGGATTCCGCACCATCGTCACCCATGCGGGACCGGGATTGAAGGTGACTCGATGAACCGTCCATGGACTACCGAAGTGAGAGCTCCCGGAAAGCTGTACATCGCCGGAGAGTACGCCGTCGTCGAACCTGGTTTTCCTGCCGTGCTCATCGCGGTGGACCGGTACGTGACAGTGCGGGTGCGCGACGCCGTCGACACCGGGCGCATCACCTCGGATCTCAACGCGGGCAGCCAGCTGGAATGGTACCGGCGCGACAGCGATATGGTCATCGAGCCGGACGAGACGCCGTTTAGTTTCGTGCTGGCCGCGATGCGGATCGTCGAAGAGGTCGTGGTGGAGCTTGGCGAGCTACTGCAGATCTTTGATCTCAACATCACCAGCGAACTCGTGGACGACGCTGGTCGCAAGTTTGGTCTCGGTTCGTCGGCGGCGGTGACGGTGGCAACGGTCACCGCTCTGTGCGCGCATTACGGACTGGATCTTAGCCGGATGGAGCAGCTGAAGCTGGCTCTGCTCGCGTGTATTGAGGTGCAGCGGTCGGGCTCCGGCGGTGACATCGCTGCCAGCATGTTTGGCGGATGGATCGCTTACACCTCCTTCGACCGCGAGTGGGCTCGCACCGAGCGCGCCAATCGATCGCTGGTCGAGCTTCTCCAGATGGACTGGCCCGGACTGTCCGTGCATCGCGTGGCGCCCCCGGACGGGCTGCGGCTGTTGGTGGGATGGACGGGTTCTCCGGCGTCGACGTCGCGGCTGGTGGGAGGCGTACAGTCGCGCAAGGCCAAGGGCCGGATGGATTACCCCCAGTTCCTCACCGAGAGCAGTCGGTGTGTCGAGGCGCTGGTCAAGGCACTGAACGACGGCGACCGCGAAGGCACTCTCGCCGGAATCCGCCGCAACCGGGAACTGCTGCGGCAGCTCGGGGAACGCACCGGGATCACCATCGAGACGCCAAAGCTGCGCCATCTCATCGAGAGCGCGGAGGAACGCGGCGGCGCCGCGAAAACCTCCGGTGCCGGTGGCGGCGACTGCGGCATCGTCCTTATCGACGACGACGCCGACATCGACGGCCTGCTCGCAACCTGGGAGAGGGCCGACATCCGGATCCTCAACCTGTACGTGCATCAGTAGAAAGAATTTAATCATCTCGTGGCACGATGGAACATGTCGTGATGAGCAGGTGGGGGCAACGATGAACAACGAACGCAACAGTAATCGCAAGGACGAGCACGTCCGCATCTCCGAGGAGCTGCGCGGGATTCAGCACAACGGATTCGACGACGTCCGATTCCTCCACCATTCCTTCGGCGAACTCTCCTGCGACGGCGTGGATATTTCCACCACGGTGACCGGGCGCGCCTGGCCGGTGCCGTTTTACATCAACGCGATGACCGGCGGCAGCGAGATGACGGGGAAGATCAATGCAGATCTGGCCCGTGCCGCGGCCGCAACCGGCGTGGCGATGGCCAGCGGTTCCGTCAGTGTGGCGCTGCGCGATCCTTCGTTGGCGCCGACGTTCCGAGTGGTGCGGGAGAACGCGCCCGAGGCGTTCCTCTTCTCCAATGTCAGCCCTGGGGTCACGCCGCAGCAGGCTCGTGAGGCCGTGGAGCTGTTAGATGCCAACGCCCTGCAGGTCCATGTGAATCCAGCCCAAGAGCTGGTCATGCCTGAAGGTGACCGCGACTTCCGCGGCTGGCTCGATCGCATTGAAGAGATCGTTGAGGCGGTTGG